>NZ_JAMQUS010000027.1:0-98895 GCF_025594995.1 Turicibacter sp. GALT-G1 | reverse complement strand
ACTCTTAGAGTGCTTTTTTTGTGTTTATAGATAGAACCTCTACCATGTTTATTACATATAGTATCTCGTAATAAACTAAAGGTAGGGATAAAACATGAACTTTTTAGCTATTCTACTATTCTCTGCATCTGCTACTTGCGATAGTCTTATTATAGGTTTGAGCTATGGTGCAAGAAAAATAAAAATTTGTTTTACAAGTAATTTAATTGTTGGTCTCATTTCTTGCCTGGGTACTATGCTAGGTATGTATATAGGTAATATATTTAATGGTTTTTTGATTGGTTCAATTACGCAATGGATAGGGAGTGCACTGTTATTTTTATTTGGATTTTATATGTTTTATCAGGCCCTATATAAGCAAATAAAAGCTAATAGTGATGTGAAGATTATTAATGATGCTGCTGATTTAGCAGAGAATTTTGATAAGGACCATTCAAAATCTATTGATATTAGAGAAGCTTGTATGTTAGGTTTATTTTTATGTTTGAATAATTTGGGTTTAGGTATTGGTGCTGCTTTAACAGGGCTTAATATTTATATTACATCAGTAACTTGTTTAATTTTAAGTATCTTATTTATTGAATTTGGATGTCGTTTAACATATAATTTTTTAAGTTACAGTACTGTGAAGTATGCAGAGTATATTGCTAGTGTGATTATTATGTTACTGGCTATTTACCAATTGTTCTTTTAGTTTAGGTCAGGATACAAAAGGATGAAGCGTAGTCTTCATCCTTTTGTATTTTATTGTCGTATTAGTACTAATCTGTTTACTGAGATATGTTATAATAAAGTTAGAATAAACTTTCTAATTTATTAAGATATTTATGATAAAATTTATCCATAATAATTCATAATCTTTATTTAGAACTTATAGGTGATAGTATGACATATATAATTAAAACAAATTCTGTTGAAGAAACTCAGTTACTTGCTGAGAAGATTGGTGGTTGGGTTCAACCTGGTATGATTTTGACTTTAGAAGGTGATCTTGGTGCAGGGAAGACAACTTTTACGAAGGGATTTGCAAAAGGTCTTGATATTAAACGAAATGTAAATAGTCCGACGTTTACCATTATTAAGGAATACCAAGGACGTTTACCACTTTATCATATGGATGTGTATCGTTTAGAAAATGGTGCTGAGGATATGGGATTAGATGATTACTTATTTGGTGATGGTGTTTGTGTTGTTGAGTGGGCTAGTATGATTGAAGATATCCTTCCTAAAGAACGTCTAGATATTAAAGTATATCGTGAAGGTGAGAACGATCGCCGTATTGAATTAACTCCTGTAGGGGAATTTTATGAATCAATTCGTGAGGTGTTATAAAAATGTTTGTTTTAGCTATTGATACATCAAATACTACTTTATCGGTTGCTCTTGTTGAGAATAATGAGATATTAATTGAAGTCGTTGAGGCTACTAAAAATGATCATTCAAAGCGTTTGATGCCGACGATTGAAGCCTTATTTAAAAAAGTTAATCGTACCCCTAAAGAGCTTGACTTAATTGCTGTTGCAGAGGGGCCAGGTTCATATACGGGTGTTCGTATTGGAGTGACTGTTGCTAAGACGTTAGCGTGGACATTAAATAAACCGTTAGTAGGTGTTTCTAGTTTAGAAATTTTAGCTCGTAATATCAAAGAAGACGCGTACATTATTCCTTTATTTGACGCGCGTCGTCAAACGGTGTTTGCTGGAGTTTATGAAGGAGCGTCATCGAATGTCGTTATTTCAGATGGACACTATGAATTACAAGGTTTATTAGACAATTTATCAAAAAGTGAGAAAAAAATGTATTTCCTTGGTAATGATGTTGCAAGGTACTGGGATTTAATTGAGTCTGTTCTAGGTGATAAGGTAATTAAGGTGGAAGATGAAAATTTAAATATGCCACATGCCTCTGTTTTAGCAAATTTAGCATTAGAAAAGACTCCTGTAGATAATATTCATCATTTTACGCCGAAGTATCATCGTTTACCAGAAGCAGAAATGAATTGGATGTTAGAACAAAAAAATAAGGGATTATAATGATGAATATTCGTTTAATGAGAGAAGAAGATTTATTTCAGGTTACATCGTTACATGATGTATTATTTAAACAATCTTTTAATTTTGAAGATTATGTGCAAGAGAAGATGTTTCATTATGGGATTGTTATTGAAATCGATCATCAAATTGTTGGTTATTTAGTAGGTCAGATTATTTTTGAAATGTCAGATTTATATTATGTTGCTGTAAATCCTGATTACCGATCAAAAGGTTATGGAAGATTGCTTGTTGAACAATTTATCCAAGATGCGTGTAAAAACGAAGGTGATACGATGTCATTAGAAGTTCGTATGAGTAATCACACAGCGATTCGTTTATATGAGAAGTGTGGGTTCATTTCGGTTGGAACTCGTGCAAGGTATTATGCAGATGGTGAAGATGCATTATTAATGACTCGTAATTTTAGATAGAAGTTGGTGATAGTCATGGAAAAAGATATTTTAGTATTAGCGGTTGAGAGTAGCTGTGATGAGACGAGTGTTGCGGTTATTAAAAATGGAACTGAGATTTTATCGAATGTAGTTGCATCTCAGATTGAGAGTCATAAACGTTTTGGTGGGGTTGTTCCTGAGGTGGCAAGTCGTCATCATGTTGAGAGTGTGACGCTTGTTTTTGAAGAGGCTTTAAAGGTAGCAAATGTAACTTGGGATGATATTGATGCGATTACGGTGACCGAGGGGCCAGGTTTAATTGGATCATTATTAATTGGGATTAATGCAGCAAAAGCTTTAGCATTTGCTCATGATATTCCATTAGTCGGTGTGCATCATATTGCGGGGCATATTTATGCGAATCAATTAGTGGAACCTTTAGAGTTTCCATTGTTAGCATTAGTCGTTTCAGGTGGCCATACGGAGTTAGTTTATATGAAGGATCACTATCAGTTTGAAGTGATTGGTGAGACGTTAGATGATGCAGTAGGAGAGGCTTATGATAAGGTGGCTCGTACGTTAAGTTTACCGTATCCAGGTGGTCCACATATTGACCGTTTAGCCGCTGTTGGTGAAGATACTTATAAGTTACCTCGTGTTTGGTTAGATAAAGAGTCTTACGATTTTAGTTTCTCTGGGTTAAAATCAGCAGTTATTAATACCGTACATAATGCAAAACAACGTGGTGAGGAGATTGTTCCTGAAAATTTAGCGGCAAGTTTCCAAGCGAGCGTGGTGGAAGTTCTTGTGGAAAAAACGATGCGTGCGGCACGTGAATATAACGTAAAACAAATTATTGTCGCTGGTGGAGTATCAGCCAATAAAGGACTTCGTAAAGGTTTAGAAGAAGCTGTTGCGAAAGATGGCCATATTAAATTAACGGTTCCTCCATTATCACTTTGTACAGATAATGCAGCGATGATTGGTGCTGCAGGAACGATGGCTTATTTAAAAGGGCATCGTAGTGGAATGGATATGAATGGATTATCAGGAATGGAGTTAACTTCATTATAAAAAAGTAGCCGTAAGGCTACTTTTTTATAGTTGTTGTAGAAATTTTTTTGTATAGGCTAGTCTTTCTTCGCCTATTTCTTTCCCAATTGTGGTGAAAAATTCGAATTTATTTTGTCGAATGTCATCAAAGAGTTGGTGTTGTGTTCCTTCGAGTGCAAGTGCTCTAGCTATTTCTGGAGCTCCAATCTGTTCTAAGGTATAGAGGTCATGAACGATTTTTTCTTCTTCTGTCAGAGGTGAGTGTAATTGACGTTCTAAGCTATAAAGACCATCTTTTATTTGATCAGGATCCCAATTTAAGGAGACAAGTTGTGATAAAGTTTGTGCCATAAATTTAGAATCTGTTTGAAGTTTAGTGAGTAATCCAGAGAAGGTTGCTAGGAAATAAAGTTTAGAAAGGTTTAATGTTTTGGTGTCAAAGAAATTAAGATTTTTGACGATACAGTTAAGAGATTCAGGTTGTGGATAGTAAGGAATTACATAAGTGAGATAATCTTGGAGATTTGTACTAGGGATACGTTTGATTCGTCCAAAAAGATGAACATCGTGATAAGTTCCGTTTTGATAGTAGGCTTGGCGACGTGTGCCTTCATGCTCAAAGTTGAGTGATTGGAGTAGTTTTTGGCTAGGTGTATTATAATCATATATTTCTGATTCGATTCGATGAACACCTTGGTTAAATAAGGTAGTTATTAATGTTTCAAGTGCTTCTTTCATGTAACCTTGCCCTCGGTGTGAGCCGAGCCCAAATCTAAGCCAGGCACAAGTTGCATGTTCATCTAACCAATTGATACGGATATATCCGATAGGCTCATTGGTTTCATTGATTACGAGAATGTAGTAGGGGTCATGATTGTTAGTAATATCTGTTTGTTCAGTTTCTGTGGTGAACTCTTTTTGACCTGTGGACATCTCTTGCAGATCAGGATCATTCTTCCATTGGGCTAGAAGTTTTGCATCAGTAATTTCAACGTTTCTTAAGGTTAGTCTTTTTGTTTTCATAGTATTCCTCCATTTTATGAATGTCAACAGAACACTCGTGACTTTAGTCATGGGAGGTTCAAGTGATGTTTAAGTATATGAAAAAGCTCTATCTTATATGAGATAGAGCTAGAGATTTTATTGGTAGGCGATTTGATTAACTCCCCCTTCGTTGTGTTTAATCTGATTTGCCTAGCTAGTGAACAAGATTTTTTGACTCTTTTTTTGAAAATTCCTCCTTTTGTTACATGATATTCACTACATATTGTGGATATTCAAAAAGTCGTCCAAATGGACGACTTTTTTTATGATAAGCTTAATTCTTCCCAAGTTTCCATAGATTCCATGATTAACTCTTCAAGTTCTTCGATTCGAGCTTGAACCTGTGCTGATTTTTGTGTGTCCAGGTAGACTTCTTCTTGGAAAAGCTCAGCTTTTTTATATTCAAGTTCTTCTTCATAGGCGGCGATTTTTGATTCGATGTCCTCTAGTTGACGTTTACGCTGTTGTTCTAATCGTCGCTGTTCTTTTTGTTTTTGGTAATCTGTTACATTGTTAGTTGTTGTTGCGTTTGACTCCTCAGCTAATTTAGCTGCTTCTAGCTCAGCCAATTGTTGTTTCTTCTCCATATAATCTGAGTAGTTTCCTAAGTATGATACTACCCCATGCGGAGTAACCTCTAAAATGCGTGTTGCGATTTTATCGATGAAGTAACGGTCATGGGAGATGAAGAAGACTGTTCCTTCATAGTCTTCTAGTGAAAGTTCTAGCATTTCTTTACTATCAATATCTAAGTGATTAGTTGGCTCATCTAGAAGTAAGAAGTTATTTTTTTGAAGCATGAGTTTACAAAGTGTTAGTCGAACCTTTTCACCACCAGAAAGTTGGTTAACTGTCTTAAAGACGTCATCTCCTGTAAACAGGAAGTTTCCAAGTAATGTACGAATATCTTTTTCTAGTCGCGTCGGGAAGTAGTTCCAAACTTCATTTAAGACGGTGTTATTAGAAGTTAGGTTTGCTTGCTCTTGATCAAAGTATCCCATGTCTAGGCTTTTACCGTAGTAAACTTCTCCCCCTAACTTTGGTAAGTCACCTGCTACTGTTTTAAGGATGGTAGATTTTCCGATTCCATTTGGCCCAATTAAAGCCACACGATCTAGACGATTAATTTGGAAGTCTAGATGATCTGAGATGATTTGATCTGGGTATCCAACTGTTAAATCTTCTACTTTTAGGACGTCATTTCCGCTTCGGCGGTCAATTTCAAATGTAATACCGATTGATTTATCGTTGATTTTAGGGATTTCAATACGCTCCATTTTATCTAATAGCTTACGGCGTGATTGAGCACGTTTTGTTGTTGAGGCACGGACGATGTTTCGACTAATGAAGTCTTCCATTTTTGAAATCTCTTTTTGTTGTTTTTCGTATTGCTTCATGAGGGATGCATAGGAAACTGCCTTTTGATCTATATAATCTGAGTAGTTTCCTTTGTACTTCGTACATTTTCGATACTCAATTTCATAGACCGTTGTTGCAATCTGATCGATAAAATAGCGGTCATGTGAGACGATAACTACGGCACCTGAATATTTTTTTAGGTATCCTTCCAACCATTCGATTGTATCGATGTCTAAGTGGTTAGTAGGCTCATCGAGAATTAGAACATCTGGTTTTTGAAGAAGGAGTTTGGCAAGAGCCAATCTTGTTTTTTGTCCTCCACTTAAGTTTGAGATTTTTTGGTCAAAGCCAATCTCATTGAATTTAAATCGATTGAGAATATTATTGATTTCAGATTCGTAAGTATAACCACTCATTAATTCAAAGCGATGATTTAAGTTTTGATATTGTTCAATAATTCTTAAGTATTGTTCGCTGCTTGGGTCTTCTTCAGCCATTTTAAGGCTTAGCTCTTCAAGCTGGCCTTTTAGTTTGATTGTTTCAGCGAAGACGCTTAACATTTCATTATAGATGGTGTCATTTGAATTAACGTGGCTTGATTGGGCAAAATAGCCTAGGACGACACTTTGTGGCTTGTGGATTTCTCCACTATCGAAGTCGATTTCATCAGCAATCATTTTTAATAATGTTGATTTACCGGCACCATTACGTCCAACAACGGCAATACGCTCCCCTTTTTTGACTTCAAATTGCACATTTTCAAGAATGGGAGTTCCTGAATAGAGCTTTGTCAATTTGCTAGTTTGTAATAAGATCATTTTGTTTCTCCTTTATATATTAACTTATCAGTAGATATTCGGATTTTATTGTATTTATTTATAAGTATAATGCTTAAAGAAGAGATAAGCAACGGACACTGGATGAAATAATAGTCGAATTTTAAAACAATTTAACATATAGACGTTTTATGCTTCTGACAGTATTCACATTGAATTATTTTCATGTTATTATTGAAATATGGTAAAGGAGGTTTTCTATGTTATCAAATATTCCAAATGCAACGATTAAAAGGTTAGCACTTTATCGTCGCTGTTTCGTTGAATTAGATGAAATGGGCGTTAAACGAATTCAGTCAGGTGAATTAAGCCAAAAAATAGGGATTGATTCTGCTACTATTCGACGTGATTTTTCATATTTAGGTGAATTAGGTCGTCAAGGATATGGATATGAGGTACGCGTTGTTTTAGAGGCATTTAATAATTTATTGAAAACAGAGGATGCACAGAGCTGTGTTTTAATTGGGGTCGGAAACTTAGGGCGTGCACTATTAAAGTATTTTAGCTCAGATAAGTTTAAGAAACGTGTATTTAGAACACCAGTTAACTTAATTGCAGGGTTTGATACAGATGAAAGCTTAGTTGGACAATGTGTAGGTGAATTGCCTCTTTATCATTTAAATGATTTAAAATCGTATATTGAAGAACACCGTGTTACTTATGTTATTTTAACAGTACCACCGACAGTTGCTCAAAGTGTTGCAACATCATTAGAAGGGTTAGGTATTAAAGGTATTTTAAATTTATCTTCTACAGTGATTAATGTGAGTGAAGACATTACCGTTCATGAAGTAGATTTAAATATGGAGTTAGAGACATTATTCTTCTATGTTTTTCAAAAAGAACAAGCAAAACATTAGTACTTTTTAAATTTCGTCCGTTATAAGCTTATAATCAATTGATTATAAGCTTTTTTTCTTTTTACAGGCGATGAATAATGGTAAAATAATGTTATTTTATTGAAAACTATTCAATACATCAGTATAATTATGAGCGATGATAGCGTTTGTCAAACTTAATGGTGATTTTATAACATCAATTAAGGTCATACTAACGATGTCAAATATAATATTCAAGACGTTGCATTCGAAAGAAGCGACAGTGGAGGAGAAGAAAAATGAATCAATCAAGAAAGAAAACCAAGTTTTTAGTTTTACTAACGATGTTTTGTAGTATTCAAGTTGTTTTAATGTTAACACCACTTGGATATATTCCATTAGGCCCAGTTCGTGCCACAACCATGCATATTCCAGTTATTTTAGCAGGAATTTTATTGGGAGTCAAAGGTGGAGCTATTACAGGATTAGTTTTTGGATTGAGTAGTGTGATTATTAATACGATTACCCCAACGATTACATCATTTGTATTTACCCCATTTTATTCATTAGGTGAATATCATGGAAACTTCATGAGTTTAGTTATTGCTATTGGTCCACGTGTCTTACTTGGGGTATTAGCTGCAGTGATTTATCATTGGTTTAAAAATAAAAATAATAAAATGAGATTATTCGGTAGTGGAGTTACGGCTTTAGTTTGTACGTTAATTCACTCCATTTTAGTGCTTGGAATGATCTACTTATTCTTTGGTCCAAGTTATGCGGCAGCCAAAGGAGTTGAAGTTTCAGCTTTATTTGGCTTATTACTAGGAATCATTACGACAAATAGTGTACTCGAAGCCATCTTAGCTACATTAATTATTGCACCATTAACGAAGGTGTTAGAACCAATTACGAAGAAGGTGATTTAGTTGAACAAAAAGACTATTGTATTGGGAGTTTGTGGGGGAATTGCAGCTTATAAAAGTGCACAACTTGCAAGTAGTCTATATAAAAAAGGTTATGATGTTCATGTCATTATGACGAAAAATGCTACAGAATTTATTACACCGATGACATTTGAAACATTAACTCATAATCGTGTATCTGTTGGAACGTTTGATCGCAATTTCCAGTATGATGTGAATCATATTTCATTAGCTAAGCGCGCAGATTTATTTGTTGTGGCTCCAGCTTCAGCAAATTGTATTGCGAAGTTTGCTCATGGATTAGCGGATGATATGTTGACGACAACGTTTTTAGCCGCTGCTTGCCCAAAACTCATTGCACCTGCAATGAATACAGGAATGTTAAATAATCCAATCACACAGCATAATATTGAGATTTGTAAAAAATATGGAATGACTTTTGTTGAATCAGATAGTGGTTATTTAGCATGTGGAGATGTTGGGAAAGGTCGTTTGGCAGAAATCGAGGATATTGAAGATGCGATTGAAAGTTTATTAGTTAAGGACAAGCCTTTAAAAGGAATGAAAGTTGTCGTAACCGCAGGACCCACTCAAGAAGATTTAGATCCAGTTCGTTTCATGACGAATCATTCAAGTGGGAAGATGGGGTATGCAGTGGCACGTGCTGCTCGTAATTTAGGTGCGGATGTGACGTTAGTCACTGGACCTGTTTCATTAAGAAAGCCAGTTTTCATGAATGTTGTTGAGGTTAGAACAGCAATTCAAATGTTTGAAGCAGTTGAGGCTCTAAAAGATGAGTATGATATTTTAGTGAAGTCAGCAGCCGTTTCAGATTACCGAGTGGAGCGTGTGAGTGATCATAAAATGAAAAAGCAAGGTAATCAGTTGACGATTGATTTTGTAACCAATCCAGATATCTTAGCTCATATGGGGCAGCTAAAAAAGGCGAATCAAGTTGTTTGTGGGTTTGCTATGGAGACTCAAGATTTAGTTGAGAATGCTACGAAGAAGTTAGTGAATAAAGGTGCTGACTTGATTGTTGCAAATCAGTTAAATGAAGATGCAGCGGGATTCAAAAAGGATACGAATGTGGTGACGATTTTAACGGGTGAGGGGATAACGAAGTTAGATGTCATGTCTAAAGAAGCACTTGGTTATGAGATTATGAATCGTTTATTACAGATTTTAGTGAAGAAAAGAGGGATAGTATGTTAGTCGTTATTGATGTAGGAAATACGAATATTACACTAGGGGTTTATGATCAGGATGAATTAATTGCAAATTTTCGGCTAACGACTAAATTGCAACGAACATCAGATGAATTTGGAATTACGTTATTTTCATTCTTTCAAACAAAGAATATTGATCCAAAGGGGGTTGAGGATGTTTTAATCTCGAGCGTTGTGCCTAAGATTATGCATTCTTTAACAAATGCTATTCGTAAGTATTTTAATATTGAACCAATCATTGTCGGTCCAGGTATTAAGACCGGTATTAGTGTGAAAACTGAAAATCCAAGAGAGGTGGGAGCTGATCGTATTGTTGATATTGCAGCAGCATATCATATTTATGGTGGTCCAGCGCTTGTTATTGATTTTGGGACGGCAACAACCTATGATTATGTCAATGAAAATGGTGAGTTTGAGTTTGGGGTCACGTCACCAGGAATTGAGATTTCTGCTCAAGCTTTATGGACACAAGCTGCAAAGTTACCTGAAATTGAAATTAAAAAGCCTGCGACGATTATGTGTCGTAATACGATTACGAGTATGCAAGGTGGATTAGTTTATGGTTATATCGGTCAAACGGAATACATTATCAAAAAAGTAAAGGAAGCTGTTGGTAAAGACATTAAAGTGGTAGCGACTGGTGGACTTGGGCGTATCATTTATAATGAAACTGATATGATTGATATTTATGATCCAGATTTAGCTTTTAAAGGAATGAAAGTTATTTATCATAAAACAAAGGGATAAGAAGATTATTGATCGTTGATAAAAAGGAATCAAATGTATTTGGTTCTTTTTTTATGTTCAGGCAAAATAAAAGGAAAATTATGGATTTGTTATTGAAAGTAATCACAGATTTAAATATAATAGGAGAAGTAATTCTACTAATGAGACTTAATGATGATCAGTTGACATCAATTAAGTAAAGCGTTAGGGGGATTAAAAATATTATTCAAGACGTTGCATTCAGAAGAAGCGACAGTGGAGGAGAAAGAAATGAATCAATCAAGTAAGAAAACCAAGTATTTAGTTTTAGTCACCATGTTTTGTAGTATTGAGGTATTATTGATGTTTACCCCTCTTGGATTTATTCCAATTGGGCCGATGAAGGCCACAACCATGCATATTCCGGTTATTTTAGCAGGGATTTTATTAGGAATCAAAGGGGGTGCAATTACTGGTCTTGTCTTTGGGATTTCGAGTGTTGTCAATGCCACGATTAATCCAACGATTTTATCATTTGTATTTACGCCTTTTTATTCGCTTGGCGAGTATCACGGAAATTTCATGAGCTTAGTTATTGCTATTGTACCTCGTGTATTGTTAGGCGTATTAGGTGGTTTAATTTATAGTTGGTTTAAAAATCGAGATAAAAATATGATTGGCGGAGGCGTAACAGCACTATTGTGTACAGTTCTACATACGGCGATGGTATTAGGAATGATTTATATCTTTTTTGGACCAAGTTATGCAGCTGCTCAAGGGTTAGATACAACACAGTTATTAATGGCCTTAATTGGATTGGTATTTACAAATGGTCTTTTAGAAGCCTGTGTAGCTACAGTTGTAATTGTACCATTAGTAAAAGTACTAGAGCCAATGGCTCAAAAAATGGGCTTAACTCATATGAATATAAAGTTAAATAAAGTTGAACGCTAGAGTTTTAAGCTAGGAGTAATTTTCCTAGCTTTTTTTGATTCGTCAAATAATTGATTTTAGTAGGTGATTTTGATAGAAGAATAGGAATAAATGTTAATATTAAGCATATTAATCATTAGGTAGACTATAATAAAAAGGATTTTGGTTTAAAGTATTGCCATTATTTATTCATCTTTGTATAATTTATTTAATAGCACTCATATAGGTAGAGTGCTAAAACGAGGAGGGACATACATGTTAAAACCATTAAACAATAATGTTGTACTTGAGATTGTTGAGGTTGAAAAGACAACAGCTAGTGGAATCATTCTTTCGGGAGAAGCTTCAAAACCAAAGCATTCAGAAGGAGTTGTAGTTGCCATTGGTGATGGAAAGTTATTAGATAATGGGAAACGTCATCCAATAACTGTTGAGGTGGGGCAACGTGTTATCTATAACGGATTTGGTGGAACAAAGGTCTCACATCAAGGAAAAGAATTAGTTATTTTATCCCAAGATGATATTTTAGCAATTGTTGAGTAAGTTAAATTTAGTTTAATATATTAATTTTGATTTAAGGGAGGATTTAATATTATGGCAAAAGAAATTTTATTTGCTGAAGATGCACGTCGTGCGATGATTCGTGGAGTGGATAAATTAGCGGATACAGTAAAAGTAACTTTAGGACCAAAAGGTCGAAATGTCATTTTAGAGCAAAAGTTTGGAGCGCCTCAAATTATTAATGATGGGGTTTCAATTGCAAAAGAAATTGAATTAGAAGATAAGTTTGAAAATATGGGAGCTCGTTTAGTAGCTCAAGTTGCAAGCCGTACGAATGATGTAGCTGGAGATGGAACAACAACGGCAACGGTTTTAGCTCAAGCGATGATTCGTGAAGGAAATAAAAATATTGTAGCGGGAGCTAATCCAATAACGATTCGTCGTGGAATCGAGCGTGCTGTGAAAGTGGCTGTTGAAGCATTAAAGGCTAATTCTAAGCCGATAGAAGGAAAAGAATCAATTGCTAACGTAGCTGCGATTTCTGCTGCAGATGAAGAAATCGGGAAATTAATTGCTGAAGCTATGGAACGTGTTGGTAATGATGGAGTGATTACTTTAGAAGAGTCTAAAGGATTTGAAACAACAATGGATATTGTTGAAGGAATGCAATTTGATCGTGGATATTTATCATCTTATATGGTGACAGATACAGATAAAATGGAAGCTGTTTTAGATAATCCATACATTTTAGTGACAGATTCTAAAGTTGGTACGTTACAAGACATCTTACCAATTCTTGAGCAGTTAGTCCAAACAGGACGTCCAATGATTATCATTGCTGATGATATTGAAAATGAAGCATTAGCAGCATTAGTTGTTAATAAATTACGTGGAACATTCAATGTGGTAGCTGTTAAAGCACCTGGATTTGGTGATCGTCGTAAACGTATGCTTGAAGATATCTCAATTTTAACTGGTGCTCAATTAATTACTGAGGAGTTAGGATTAGACCTTAAAAATACAACATTAGATCAATGTGGACGCGCTGGACGTGTGATTGTAACAAAAGATCATACAACCATTGTTGAAGGAACTGGTTCACAAATTGATATTCAAGCTCGTATTGCTCAAATTCGTGCAGAGTTAGAAAATACGACTTCAGAATTTGATAAAGAGAAATTATTAGAACGTTTAGCAAAATTAAGTGGAGGAGTTGCCGTGATTAAAGTTGGGGCAGCGACTGAAACTGAATTAAAAGAACGTAAATTACGTATTGAAGATGCTTTAAATGCGACACGTGCAGCGGTTCAAGAAGGGATTGTTGCTGGTGGTGGAACAGCTTATATGAATATTTACAATGATGTCGCTAAAATTGAAGCAATTGGTGATGAGGCAACTGGGGTTCAAATCGTTTTAAAAGCTTTAGAAGCCCCAATTCGCCAAATTGCTGAAAATGCTGGAATTGAAGGTTCAATTATTGTCTATAAATTAAAAGAGTTAGATCCGGGATTTGGATATAATGCAGCAACTGATGAGTTTGTGGATATGTTTAAATCAGGTATTGTGGATCCAACGAAAGTCACTCGTTCTGCTTTACAAAATGCAGCGAGTATTTCAGCTTCATTCTTAACTGCTGAAGCAGCTGTTGTGGAAATTGAAAAGCCACAAGCAGTTCAAGCCCCAAGTGATATGGGTGGAATGGGAATGATGTAATAAAAAATCTCTAGATTTATCTAGAGATTTTTTTTATGATGAAATAAGATAAGTTATAATAAAGAAGATAACTATTGGAGGTTTTTATGAAGGGAATCGGAACAGATATTATCGAGATTAAACGTATTAAACAATTAAACCACCGTGAACGCTTTATCCATAAATTATTAAGTGAAGAAGAGTTTAGGTTATATCAATCCTTCCAGCATGAAAAAAGGCAGAATGAATTTTTAGCAGGACGTTGGGCAGCCAAAGAAGCTTTATATAAAGCGTTAGGATCCTATTGTGATGGAAAATCATATAAAGACTTTAGTGTTATGAATGATGAACGAGGAAAGCCTTATTTATTAAGCCCAACGATCGAAAGCGTTCATATTAGTATTAGTCACTGTGAGAATTATGCGGTTGCATTTGTCATCTGGGCATAAAAAAATCAGCTAAATTTAGCTGATTTTTTTATTGAATTAGTAACGTCTATCTGGTGCAAATAGTAAACCAATATTAATAAGTCCGGCAATTCCTACTAAGGCGTAAACAACGCGTGAGATGATTGCATCTTGTCCGCCAAATAAGAATGCAACAAGATCGAATTGGAAGAATCCAATAAGACCCCAGTTAATTGCACCAATTACCGTTAAAATCAAAGCAATACGTTGAATTAACGACATAGTTTTCGCTCCTTCCTATTTTGGATATTTATAGTATTTAATTAATAAGGGAGTTTTATGTATTAGAAAGCATAAATTAATTTAATATTTCATAGTATTAATTGAAATTGAACTTAATAAAGAGGTGGATAGCGATGAAGAAATTATGTTTAATGTTCGCAGTAGTGCTTACCGTGCTATTAGCTGCATGTGGAGAAATGTCTCAGCAAGACGTTGTTGACAAGCTCACGAGCAACTTAGAAGATGCTAAGTCATATTATGCAACAGGTGTGATGGAAGTTGATAATAATGGCCAAGTGTATCAGTATAATGTTGAGGTAGCTTATCAAAAACCAGAGAATTACAAAGTTACGTTAAAAAATGAAACAACAAACAATGAGCAAATCATACTAAAGAATGACGAAGGTGTCTTTGTATTAACACCTGCGTTAAATAAGCAATTTAAGTTCCAAAGTGATTGGCCATTATCAAGTTCACAAGTTTATTTATATCAATCATTAATGACTGATATTTTAAACGATGCTGAAGTAAAATTTGAATCTGGAGAAGAGAATTATACATTTGAGGCTAAAGCTAATTATCATGGAAATCGTGATTTAGTTTCTCAAAAAATTACGTTTGATAAAAAATCATTAACTCCAGCAGAAGTTTACGTAGTTGATAGTGAGGGAGAACCTCGTATTTCAATGAAATTCTCTTCATTTAATTTTGATGAAAAACTTGCAGATGGATACTTTGATTGTCAACAAACAATGGAGTATTCACAAGAAACAATGGGTGAAGGTGTTATCAATGTGTTAGATGATGAGTTATACCCAGCTTATTTACCGGAAGGAACAACGTTAGTTAATAAACAAGCGATTGACATTGAGGAAGGTCAACGTATTATTATGACATTTAGTGGTGATCAAGATTTCACAATGATTCAAGAGCCTGTTACATATAATGATTCAGTAGGTGTGGAATCTGTTGCAGGTCAACCTGTAATGATTAATGGAACAATTGGTGCGTTAAGTGAAAATTCAATTACATGGGTTGAAGGTGGAGTTGAGTGTTTCTTAGTTTCTGAGACACTAGATACAGAACAATTAGTTTCAGTTGCAGCATCAGTTTCAAATCTTGCTGAAAAATAAGAGATAAAAAAGACGATAACCTTTAATAGTAGATAAAAATTAATAGTAAGAGAAGTAATCTAAGTTAAAGATTGCTTCTCTTTTTTATGTTAGTCAAAAAAATGTAATAGTTGATAAATCAGATTAAATGGATAAAACTTTGATTTTTTATGATCTTACAATTGGAATAATTTAATTTGAGTTGATTAATATAATTTTTATCATCGAATGTAATGATAATTTCACACTTTTCACTTACTATTTGACTATGTCCCAGGAATCGTAATTTTTCAGTATAACGAGTGGGAGATTCTGATAGGATATTAGAAGATATAATGGATTTGGTTATAGTTAAACACAGTAAACTGATGACAATGACTAAAGAGCTTATTATAATCAGTGAGATTATTTTATGATGACTCATCTGCTTCATGGAAACCTCCCCTATCTGAAAAGAAACTCTTTAGTTTATATTAAAAAAACTATGTTTTTCGTGTGTACAAAATGTATTCATTTATGTTAAATTTTAAATAGATATTTTTTCACTATTGGAGAGTGTTAGGATGAGTACAAGATATAAAGTATTAGTGGCGGAAGATGAAGTGAAAATTAGAGAGATTTTAGTGGATTTTTTAACGGATTATTATGAAGTGATTGAAGCTAAAGATGGGGAGGAAGCACTACGTTTATTCCATTCACAACAAATTGATTTAGTGCTCTTGGATTTAATGATGCCAGGAAGAGATGGGTTTTCTGTTTTAAAGGAGATTCGCTCAGTGTCTAAGGTGCCAGTCATGATTTTAACAGCACGCTCTAGTGTGGAAGATCAAGTTAAAGGTTATGATTTAAAAGTGGATGATTATGTTACAAAACCATTTGATAATAAAGTTTTAGTAGCAAAAATCAATCGTCTATTAGCTCGTGTGAATGAAGAAGATGAAGTAGAAACCTATGAGCTTGCTTTTGATGGGTTAGTTGTGAATAAATTATCACGTACGGTTCGTATTGATAATGAATTAATCGATTTTAGACCAAAAGAATTTGATTTATTAGTCTTTTTAATTGAAAATCACCGTATTGCTTTAGATCGTGATCGTATTCTAGATGCGGTATGGGGAATTGATTATTTCGGTGATACCCGAGTCGTGGATACACATATTAAAAAAATCCGTAAAAAATTAGGAACATACGCGAAGTACATTCATACGGTATTTGGAGTTGGATATAAATTTGAGGTGATCTAAAGTTGCGCTTAGCTACCAAGATTTTTTTATTACTTTTTGGCTTGTTTTTTGCAACGATTAGTTTAGACATCGCAGCCCAATATTATTTTTATGATTTTGCTTATCCAAGTTATAAACAAAATCAAATTTATCAGCTCGTTTACGATATAAAAGAAGAAGTCCCCAATTTTGAGCGACACACCAATGACTTTTTTTCGTATATGAATGAGCTTAAAAGCGAGTATTTAGTTCAATACAAGCTTCATAGTTCAAATACTTCGCAGTTAAATTTAGATCGTTTAACTGATAATGATATTTTCTTTGAATCCAAGAATGAAGAAAATGTGACAACATATCACTATTATACGAAGATTACGTTTAAGGGTGGAGAGCAATGGATTATTGAGGTTTCTTATTCTTTGCAGGTCTTAGGGGAAATGTTATCAGTTTTCACGAATTACTATATTTTCATTTTTATGATTCTCGCGATTTTAGTTCTGTTTTTTGCCATTTGGCTGACCGAACATATTACAAAACCGCTACTTCATATGAAGCGGGTAACAGAAAATATAGCAAATATCAATTTTACAGAAAAATGTGAAGTGACATCTGATGATGAATTAAAAGAGCTGGCAACGAATATTAATATAATGAGTGATAATTTAAATAATACGTTAACGAAGTTAAAGGTTGCGAATGAGCGTTTACAAGATGATATTGCACGTGAGCGTGAGTTTGAACAAATGCGTTCAAATTTCTTTTCAACGATTTCTCATGAATTAAAAACACCGTTAACCATTATTAAAGGGATTGCAACACGAGTAAAATCAAAACCTATGTCACAGGATGATGTGAAATTACAGCTAGAATCGATCATTGAAGAGGTTGATCGAATGACGATGATGGTTCAAGATACATTAAATTATATGAAGATGGAAAATCCAGAAGATTTTTTAGAATATAGTAGTTTCAATTTGAAGATGCTGGTTGAGCATTTAAATAAGAAAGTGGAACATCTAATGGGCGAGAAACATCTACATATTCATTTAGATTTAGATGATGTTTATGTTGAGGCAGATTCAGAGCAAATTATGACAGTTGTAACAAACTTATATTCAAATGCAATTCGCTATACTCCAGATGGAGACCATATATATGTGACACTGAAACGTTATGATGATAAAGTTCGATTTGAGATTGAAAATACAGGGATTTTTATTCCAGAAGCTGAAATCGATCGTATTTGGGAACCATTCTATCGTCTTGAAAAGTCACGAAACCGAGATAGTGGGGGAACAGGTCTTGGGTTATTAATTACAAGTAAAATTTTAAAGATGCATCACAGTAAGTATGGAGTCATGAATACTGATCGTGGGGTGAAGTTTTACTTCGATTTAAATATTGATCCAGACTTTGATGAATAAGTAGGGATGTAAAGTAGTCATTTGCTTAGCCAAATGGCTATTTTATTAACTAAATATAGAGTGAGAAAAAGGGGAGAATGACATGAAGATTAAAATTAATAGTCATGCAACAACAGTTAAGCCATCAATTATTAGGGAAATGAAAGTATTAGCTGATAGTTATAAAAATGTGATTGACTTTACGCTAGGGGAACCCCATATATCACACCATACTTATGAAACAATTCATGAGGGATTACATCAACGTATCATGAGAAGCCCAATCGGTTATTCACATCAATACGGCGTTTTAGAATTAAGAGAAGCTATCGCAGAGTATTGTCAAACCCATTACAATCAAGATTACGATCCTAAAAGTGAAATTGTTGTGACAACGGGGGTATCGGAGCCAATCAGTGCGGTGCTTAAAACAATTTTAGAAGAAGGTGACGAAGTGATTATCTTCTCACCATCATTCACACTGTATAACAGTAATGTTAAGATGTACGGAGGAAAAGTTGTTTTATATGATATGATTGCCAATGAGATGAAGGTAAAATCAGATGTATTAAGTGAGCTGATTACACCAAAAACAAAAGCGATTCTAGTAAATTCACCTTGTAATCCAACAGGTAAAGTTTTTTCTAAGGAAGATAATGAAGCTATTTATGAATGTATTAAGGATCATCCTATTTTTGTGATTAGTGATGAAATTTATCGTGAGATTGTATTTGATGGAGTTGAATGTCCTTCTTTATCAGATTATCAGGATTTAAGAGATCGTATGTTTATTTTAAATGGAGTTTCTAAATCATTCGCCATGACTGGATGGCGTATTGGTTACGTATTAGGACCAAAAGAATACATTCAGATTGTTGCAGTTGTTCATCAAAACTTTGTAGCTTCAGCTTCAACGATTTCTCAGTATGCGACGTTAGAAGCTTTGAAACATCCGGAATTAACCAAAAACATTTGCTCTCTTTATGAGCGTAATCGTAATTATGTATATGAACAATTAAAACCATATTTTAAACAGGTTGTTTTACCAGAAGGTGCTTTTTATTTATACCTAGATGCTAGTAATTATGGCTTAAGTTCATATGAGTTCGCTATTGAATTATTAAAAGAACAACGAGTAGCAGTTGTTCCGAGTGTTGCATTTGAAGCGCAGGATTCTGGATATGTTCGTTTGTCTTATTGTTGTGATTTTGAAGTTTTAAAAGAAGGAATTGCCCGTATACAAAATTTTAGAAAAAGTTTGTAAAATGATAACTAAGCTAACTATTTATGATAAAATACTGTCAGAATTTATATCTATTGAGTTTAGATGATTATAGCTTCTATAGATAGTCTGTGTCCATCATGTTTTAAGGCATTAACTTGGATGTAAGTCATGTCAATGATGGATCTGCTTCTATATAGAAGACTTGAAAATGGAGAGAATTCAAGTTGATAATCTATTGAAATGAGGCATCTTAAACGATAGATTAAGAAATGCTTAGTTGAAAGAGAGATGGCAATGAAAAAAAATAATAAAGGATATAGTTATCGTCCAAATCAGCGTAGAAAAAGAATCAGAATTAATAAGATACGATTTACCATCTTTGTTCTTAGTTGCTTGACTATTCTTTTTGGGATTGGTTTTGGAATTAAAGTATTACTGACAGATAAAGTAGAAGTAAATATCGGACTGACGGATGATTTAAATCCGGTTGAGGGAGAGAGCATGTATAAATTATCATTAACATGGGAATCCTTAGCTGCCGATAAGTATAAAGATATTCAAATTACAGTAAATGATAAGAAATATGTGTTAGAATCGGGTTCAAATAAGTTTGAGGTTGAATTAACTGAACCAAATGAAGCTTATGAGGTAACATTTAAAGCGAAGAAGAAGGGGCTAGTTTTTTCAAATACAGTCAAAAAGGTTATTAATACATTTTCAGATAATGATACGTTAGAACAATCGGTCTCTAATTTAAAGATTGAAAATGATATCTTATCACTTGAACATGAAATTCAAAAAAATTCGAACATAGAATTTAATACAAAATCAATAATGTATGAGGCCGTTGATTTAGTTAATCAAATCAGTTCGCAAGGAAGAACAGAAATCATCAGTCAAAATCAGGATTCCGTTATTCTTGAGGTCTCAATTCCAATGGAGAAGTTCAAGGATAGTCCAACGGTTTCAATAAAGATGGATACTATCGTTAATAAACTTCTTTTGTCAACGTCAGTTAAAGATACAGATCTTCAAGTGAATCAAGTAAATGTTGAACCATTTAATTTGGTATTTGAGAAACAGGATTTGATTTTGATTAACAATAATTTAGAACATTATAATTATGCCGACCATGATTTTTATGCGGAATCACTTCATTTAAAATTAGATTTAAAAGAGGAGATTTCAACGTATCAACTCGTTAATTCCTCAGGACGTGTTGTTGTGGATGAGCCTTATTCATCTCAAGGAAATCAAGGGATTGAGTTATCCCATTTACCGGAGGATCAATATATCATCAAAATTAATAATCTACCGGTGTATGTGACTGATTCTTTAAGTGAAACGTGGTATACCGTTACGAGAAATAAAAATGCTAATCAAGTGACACTTCAACCGAAAAATGGTCAGTTATCGCTTAAAGTTGAGAAAGTAGATGAGTTACCTGAGAATGTTTACGATATTTTGATTGATCCAGGACATGGTGGTTTAGACGGTGGAACAGTGGCGGGTGATTTAACGGAGGCAGAGGAAGCGCTCAAGTTATCGAAGTATCTTGCAAAGCGTTTAGAGGATCATGGATTAAAGGTCAAATTAACGCGTACCGATGATTTAGATCCAGCCGGTTCAGGAAATTTTGATTATGGGAAATCTCCCTTCTTTGATGAAGGTCGTGTGGAACAAGTTTATCGTTATCAAACAAAATATATGTTATCGAATCATTTAAACTCTTTTGATAAGTCGTTAGAAGGATTTGAGATTTATAGTTCAGTTGTTGCCGATAATGATTGGGCTTCAAGAATTGCAACTAGTTTAACAAATGCTGGACAAAATCCTCGTGATGCTGAAAAAAATGAGTTTAGAGTATCAGAGGGATCGTATAAGAAGTATTATTTATGTACAGGAACAACTTATGAAATTGAATATGGTTGTGCTAGTGACTATATGGATTTTTTATATATCATTCGTGAGACAGGTGGTCGTCTTTCACAGTCTTCAGCACTATTAGACTATAATGAGAATTACACAATGATTCCGAACTATGGTGCAGAAACAATTTTAATTGAGTATGCTTATTTAGATAATTCAAAAGATTATAAAGAATGGATTGAAAATTGGCAAGCATGGGGAGAAGCAGTTGTTAAGGCAACTGTCGAATATCTAGGTATTAAATATCAAAAGTAAAAAGAGTGGTTAATCCACTCTTTTTACTTTATGTAAGTCCTTTCGAAGTTTTTCACAACGTAAAAACTTTGAGGGGCCTACCAACGGTAAATAAATTTTGTTTGAAAATGGTAGGTTACTCAAGCTCTAGTAGTCGAGGAAAGTTACGAGTTCATTAACTCACTCCGTAGCGGAGGCAACCCATCCTCTAGCAGTTAATGAACTAAGACTGATTAGAAATTGTAAAATATACTTCTGTTTCTGTATAAAAGGTGATAAATCATTTATATTAAGTTGTCTAAAATTAAAATGTTAAAACATCATAAATACAAGCTAACGTAGTATTCGTAAAATTTTTTCATGTAAACGGTGACTACTTTTTATACATTATAGATAGAATATACACTTTTTGGGGGAGCAAAATAAAAATAAGTTGAATGGAATTTGGTGAAACTGATGGTATATAAGTCACAGAATTTTTTAAAAGTGTCTCTGAATAATAATGGATACAAAATGTATTTTATGTTATCATATTGTTTAGATTTTTAACATTTTATATTAGTAGAAACTCATTAAAAAGGAGAGGAAATAATGGAAAATCCAAAGAAAGTATTAATATTAACTGCTCCTTTTGGTAGCGGACACTTACAAGTCTCTAGTTCATTAACGGAGGAATTTTTAAAGCATAATAATGTGGTTGTTGAGGAATATGATTTATACTCTGAAGAATTTCCGACTCTATCTAAAACTTTACAAAAAGCATATTTAAAAACTTATAAACCGATTGGAAAAGATGTTTATCGTATGCTTTATTACGGATCAAGCTATGCAGTTCATGATTCATTCCAAGCTAAGATATTAAAACCATACTTAGAATTTGGAATTCGTTCATTACGTAATAAGATTCGTTCGTTTGAACCAGATGCAATTATTAGTGTCTTTCCAGTGACTTCTTTATATACGTTAGAGGAAAAGGGATTTAAAATTCCTATTTATACGGTGATTACAGATTATTATGCGAGTGGATTATGGCTATATAAAGGGGCTCGTCGTCATTATGTAGCTAATAATCGTATGGTTGCTTGGGGAGTCGCAAATGGGCTTACTCAAAATCAATTTATGTTAACAGGAATTCCGATTCACGGGAAATTTTATAAAGAGTTAAATCGTCAAGAGCTATACAGAAAATATGATTTAGATCCAGCTAAACGAACAGTGTTAGTAGCTGCTGGAGCACATGGTGTTGTCTCACATGTAGATGATATTGCCGAACGTTTAGCTTCACAACCTGAAATTCAAGTCGTAGTGGTATGTGGGAATAACACGAAGTTATATGACCAAATAGTCCAATTGTCAAAAGATTATCATAATTTAAAGGTGCTAGGATATTGTACGGAAATGCATGAGTTATTGGAAATTGCAGACTTAATGGTGACAAAACCAGGTGGGATTTCATTAACGGAGGCAGCGGTTAAAGGTGTTCCAGTTATTTTATACAATCCAGTATATGGACAAGAACTTGAAAATGCTAAATACTTCTCAGATAAAAATGCAGCAGTCATTGTTTCAAGTGAGTCAGAATTGATTTATCATGTGTTAATTATTTTAAATGAAGAAGGACTTCTTGATGAGATGAAAAATAATATTAAGCAATTATCTCGTGAATATTCTGCAAAAACAATTGTTGAGGATGTGTTAAAAGATAGTGATGAATATTACAAGCAGTAGTTATAAAGTGTTAAAATTAACACACTTAAAAGCTCAAGATTATGAAGTAGCGATTCAAACACCGAATCAACATGTTGTTTTATTGCCTGTTCATGAGGAATTAGTTTTAAAGTTCCGTCTGGTTGAAGGTAAAGAATTAGATGAATGTCAAATTACAGAACTAAATGGAAAGCTAGATTTAGGGCGTGCTTATCAATATGCTCTAAATTTATTATCTCGAAAATCTTATACGACAGCACAAATTTATGAGAAACTAGAGGCTAAAGAGTATGAGATTGAAATTATCCAAGAAGTTTTAAAACGTTTAATTGATGTGGGATTATTGAATGATGAACAATATACCAGTTCTTATATTAATCATCAGGTGATTATGGGAAAGAAAGGTCCTAATAAAGTCAAACAAGAATTGTTACAAAAAGGAATTTCTGATCGTTTGATTAATCAATACATGCCAGTTTATGAAGAAGAAATACAGATTGAGCATGCAACAAAACTTGCTAATCAGGTTGTTCGTATGAATACAAAATACGGGCCTCACTTTATTAAACAAAAGATTTGTCAACATTTAATGACCAAAGGATTTAATCGATCTGTCATTGACAAGGCAATTGAAAATATTAAACTTGTAGAAGATAGTGAGGAAGAGAACCCAATTTTGGTTAAGGAAATTGAAAAACTTTATCGTAAGCATCACCGTCTTATGGGATATGAGAAAAAGACAAAAGTGGTTCAGTCGCTAATGCGAAAGGGATTTAGCTACGATGATATTTCAACTGTTTATGAACGTATTTGTGAAGAGTTAGAAGATGAATAATAAGAGAGGGGCTCTTTAGGGCCTCTTTTCAATTCGATAGAAGGAGAATTTTTAATGTCACAACCAATCTATTTGAAAGTTAAGCAATTAATTGAAGACGATATTAAACAGCTAGTTCCTAATGCAATGATTCAATCAGAACGAGATTTAGCTATTAAATATGAAGTATCTCGAATGACAGCTAGAAAAGCTATTGAAGCACTAATAAGAGAAGGTAAATTATATCGTAAGGATAAGGTTGGAACTTTTGTAGCTGATGATAAGCTACATGAACCGGTTGCAGAGTTAGTTGGATTCACTTCAGAAATTAGTAGTAAAGGGATGCGGCCTCATACAAAGGTTGTGAATTATGAAATTATTGAAGCTGACGAACGGATAGCTAAGCATCTAGAAATTAAAGTGAATGATCGTGTTCATAGTTTATTAAGGCTGCGAATGGCAGATGATAGACCAATGACGCTTGAGCATACTTATATTCCATTATCGGTTGTGAAAGAATTACCAGAGTCAGTGATTCATAGTTCAATTTATGCGTTTCTGGATCAAGAATTGAATGTTAAAATTGCTTCTGGTTCTCAGATGGTTTCGGCTATCAAAGCAGATGAACAGGTATCGGAATTATTAGAACTGCCATTGCATGATCCACTCATTTATTTAGAGTTAACGTCTATTTTAATGAATGGCCAAGTGCTTGAATTTGTTGAGACTTATGCAAATCCTCAAAATTACAAGGTCATGATTCACTCACGTCGAAAATGGTAATAATAAGAAAAAAATCAATATCAGAGTTGACAAATATATGACTAAGAGCTAAAATGACACTGTAAATTGAATTCATTTAATAAATCTTCGAGGCAGGGTGTAAGTCCCTACCGGCGGTATAGCCCGCAAGCCGTATGGTTGATCTGGTTAAATTCCAGAGCCGACAGTTATAGTCTGGATGGGAGAAGATTCGTTTTTGATATACTCTTTTTTAGATATATCTCACGAAGATTTATTAACGTGAGATCTTTTTGCATTTCACAAAAAGTTTTTATTTACAAAAATATCTTAATTTAGGAGGAGAGTATATGAATAACTCTAAAAATTTATTAAGTAACACAAAAAGTCTTGTTTTATTAGGAGTTTTTATTGCGTTAGGGGCTATTTTAATGTTAATTGAAATCCCTTATCCACCCGTTCCATTTTTAAAATTTGATTTAAGTGAGTTAATTGTTTTATTAACAGTTGAGGTATTTGGGTTAGTTCCGGCTATTATTGTCGCGGCTGCTAAATCAATTGTAAATATTATGTTAGGAATGAGTGCAACACCTATGCATATTGGATCCATTACAGCATTCATTGCCTCAACAACAATGGCTTGTTTATACGTACTTGTAAAAAAATATCTTTCTGGAACTACAGTCGTAAACAAATCATTACGTTTTTTATTAGTGATTACTGGATTTTCTTCTATTTTAACACTTTGTAACTACTTATTTATTACACCAATTTACTTCGGTGGATTATGGTTTACAGATGTAATTGGTTGGGCAACGCTAGAATCATTTATTCCAGGATTACCATTTGATTTAGGATATGGAGCGGCGATTGCATTTGTTTATCTCCCATTCAATGCAATTAAAGGATTACTTGTTTTAGGTATATATGAAATGATTGCACCGCGCTTATTAGTCGCACTTCAAAAGATTTTAAAAAACCTGAAATTATCACCAGTGGTGTCAGAATAAAACAAATTATGATGTAATTTAGGGAGGAGGTGTTTACCTCCTCTTTTTTTGATATAATGAATGATATAAGAAATAGTAAAGTTTTCACATAGCATAAAGTTATTATTGCTACAGATAGCTTATATGTCTAACGTTTAAATTCTTGAACTTTTTCGTAGTTGATGTAAATTATTTATCAAATTTTATATAGAGACTAATAAAAATCGAAGGGGAATCAGATGAAAAAGATTATATATGTTATTTTATTTATCTTAGTATCTATCGGTTTATATCGCCATGTAAATGAATTGACATTAGGTTCAGAAAAAGTGTTACATGTATGGGTGAGCAGTGAAGAATACGAAGTGTTAAAAGATTTGAATCCAAGATTTGAATCAATGTACGATGTAGATGTACAGATGAAAATTGTCACATCTGAACAAGTTCTCTCTACACTTCCTTTGTATATTACTTCATCTGAATCCCCTGATATTATTACAGCTTCCCACACATTGATTTCGGATTTAGTTGCGATGAATGCCATTAGTCCAATTAGTGAAGTGTTTGAAACATTCAATATACTACCCACTGTTAAATCAGGATTTAAGGTAAAAGGTGAGTACTATGGGATTCCATATAATGCTCAAACAGATATTCTATTTTATAATAAAGAAATATTTGAAGATGGTATTAGCTCCTTTGCTCAATTAAATGATTATACCGATGTATCTTTAGCGATTGATTATCAGAGTATTTATCATGTTAATCCATTTATTACTGGATTTGGAGGATACACGGTTGGGATTGATAATTTTGGTGATACGAATTTTTATGATATTGGACTAAACAAGGAAGAATCGATACAAGGGCTAACCGCTATGCTTCATTTGCTTGATAAGAAACTTCTTTACAATGATGAGTTTGATGTATATCAGTCATTTATTAATCATATAACTGATTTAATGATTGCACCGGCATCTTTAATTCCGTCTTTAGAGACGGTTTATCCCAATTTAGGATATCAAGCGATTCCGAACTTTGTCGAGGAAATTTTGCCGTATACTTATATGAGGATTGATACGTATCAAGTGACACGTTTGAGTCAAGATAAAGAGTTAGCTATTGAGTACTTAAAATTCTTGTTAACTGATGAGGTTGCAGCAGCTCGTTATGAAATGAATCGTGCAATTGCCCCTGTAGATTATGAGAATTTGATTTCACAGGATGCTTATTATACGGTGATAAAAAAACAATTACACCGTTCAGTGCCTCTTCCGAATCAAGTTGAATTTAGTTATGTTTATTTACCATTTCAGCAAGCTGCACAACAATTTTTAATGATGCCTGATCGGATTCAATCCATTATGGATGAGGCTGTTGGTTGTATTAATGATGAATTAGAAAGTGTCATTCAATAAAGAGTAGGATTAAATATTCCTGCTTTTTTTATTTAAATAGGTAATCGGTTTTAGGAAGTTGTTCATTGTGTTTCTAGGTAAGGGTAGATATAATAAGAGTATGACTTGAAGCGCTTTAATTAGTGTTATGAAAAGGGGGATATATTTATGGAGAAAAAATGGTGGCATCGTTCAGTCGTGTATCAGATTTATCCAAGAAGTTTTAAAGATACGAGTGGAAATGGTGTAGGAGATTTAAGAGGAATTATTGAAAAATTAGATTATTTAAAAGAGCTTGGGATTGATGTGATTTGGCTATCCCCCGTTTATAAATCACCGATGGATGATAATGGGTACGATATTTCTGATTATCAAGATATCGCACCGGAGTTCGGAACGATGGCAGATATGGATGAATTAATTGAAGAAGCAAATGCTCGTGGGATTCGCTTGGTGATGGATTTAGTTGTTAATCATACAAGTGATGAACATCCTTGGTTTTTAGAGGCAAAAAAATCAAAAGATAATCCATATCGTGATTATTATATTTGGCGTGATCCTGCAGAAGATGGTGGAGTACCAAACGATTTAGGCTCAACGTTCTCAGGGCCAGCCTGGGAATATGATGAGACAACAGGTCAGTATTATTTCCATTTATTTAGTAAACGTCAACCAGATTTAAACTGGGAAAATCCAAAAGTACGAGAAGAAGTTCATCAAATGATGAATTTTTGGCTTGAAAAGGGCATTGGTGGCTTCCGTATGGATGTAATCGATTTAATTGGAAAAGAGGTTGATCGTAAGATTACAGGAAATGGTCCACAACTTCATCCATTTTTACAAGAGATGAATCATAAGTCTTTTGGAAATTATGATGTATTAACTGTTGGTGAAACATGGGGAGCAACCCCTGAAATTGCCAAATTATACTCTGATCCAAAACGTCATGAGTTATCGATGGTTTTCCAATTTGAACATGCCTCTATTGACTGGGATCCACAAGAAGGAAAATGGCGTCCAACAACATTTGATTTTATCAAATTTAAAGAAATTATGAGTAAATGGCAAACATCGTTGAATGGTGAAGGTTGGAATTCATTGTTTTGGAATAATCACGATTTACCACGTATTGTTTCTCGTTGGGGAAATGATAAAGAATATCGTGTGGAAACCGCTAAAATGTTTGCCTCAATCTTACATTTAATGCAAGGAACGCCTTATATTTATCAAGGTGAAGAAATTGGGATGACGAATGTTCATTTCGAATCACTTGATCAATATAACGATATTGAGACATTACAATTTTATCGAGATAATTTGAAAAAAGGTTATACACATGAGCAGATGATGGATGCTATTTGGAAAAATGGCCGTGATAATGCGCGTACACCAATGCAATGGGATGGATCAGAACATGCCGGATTTACAACAGGTCAACCTTGGCTACAAGTTAATCCAAACTATGAATCAATTAATGTATCTAATGCATTAGATAATAAAGATTCTATTTTCTATCATTATAAGAAATTAATTGATTTACGAAAAAATAGTGAATATAGTGATACGATTATTTATGGAGAATATAAGTTATTACTACCAGATGATGAGCAAATTTTTGCTTATATTCGTGAAGATGAGAACTATAAATTATTATTAGTGGCAAACTTCAGTGAAGAAGAGGTAACAAGAGCTATTGAAGGAGAAGTGAATCAAGTGATTCTGTCAAATTATGATGCAACAGATTATAATCTTTCATCTCTTAAATTACGACCTTATGAAACAGTAATCTTTGAATTAAAAAAATAATGACTAAAAGGCACCGTTTTTGTTGAAGCGGTGCCTTTTTTTGCAATGAGTCAAAAAACAACAATTGGAAGCGGATACAAAAAGTAAAATAAAAAATATGAAGAATTCGGAACATTTTTATGGAAAAAAGGTATAAAATCTGATAAAATCATTCATTTATGCTTATTTTGGGAACAAATTCTCTTTTAGGACACATTTTGGACATAATTATATGGAACAATTAAAGTAAGAACAGAGAGAATGATATAAAGTAAAACAAATTTATAGATTCTAAACAGTCACCAAGACTAGAAAGCTACTTTATTACAACTAGTAATAAAGCATGGAGGTCGTAATGATATGAAGAAAAAAATTGTAGGAGTATTAATCGCTACGATGATGTTAACAGGGAATCATCAAAAAGTAGCAGAGGCATCGTCATTAGCAACACAGAATGTTGTTTATCGAGTATATATAGATGATGAAGTGGTAGGACTTATCACAGATAAAGAACAATATGAAGAATTTGTAGTTCAACAGAAAAAAGAGTTATCGAAGCAATATCCTGAACAAGTGGTTATTAAATCACCGACAAATGTTCGTCTAGAAGAAGAGGTAACTTTATTACCACTTACAACAATTGATAATCAAGCTGTTTTAAAAACGGTAGCTAAGAAAGCAAATTTCCAAGCATCGGCTTATAAGATTTCAATTGATGAATCAACCTTTGCTGTACAAGATGCTAATGTTGTTTCTAATACATTATTAGAATTAATGGCTTATTATACAGGTGAAGAGGATATACAGAAGATTATGGATATTGAAAATCCAATTGAACCTTTAATGGAATCAGGATCTCAATATATTGGGGCTAAAGTGGTAGAAGCAGTTAAAGTTGATACAGCTTATGCTAATCCAGATGAAATTTTAACACCAGAAGAGACACGTCGCATGGTATTATACGGTGAAGCTAAACCAAAAGAAACTGTCATTTTTGATGAAGATTCATCATTGTGGTACATCGCTAATGACCATGGAATGACTGAAGAAGAGTTGATTTTATTAAATCCTCAGGTTAAAGATTTAAAGTGGTCAGAGCTATTAGGAATGGAGTTAGATGTCACGCCATTAAATCCAATGATTACTGTTGAAACAGAAAAAGAAAAAGTAGATATTTCAACAATTGCTTATGAAACAGAGTATATTGATGATGATACGATGGTCAAAGGACAAACGAAGATTCAACAAGAAGGTCAAAATGGTGAGTCTTTAAAACGTACAAAAATTGTTTATGAAAATGGCTCACAAGCTTCATTAGAAGTTGTTGAAGAAAAACAATTATCAGAACCTGTGAACAAGGTTGTTGTGCGTGGAACAAAAGTTGTCTCAGGTGTTGGAAATGGAAGTTGGGTTTGGCCAACAACAAATCGTAGTGTCACATGTGGATATTTATGTTATAGTGGTCATTATGCCATCGATATTCAAGCTTATATTGGACAACCAGTTTATGCAGCTGACAATGGAGTTGTTGTAAGTGCCGGATATAGTGGTGCATATGGTTATAATATTTTAATTAACCATAAAAATGGATATTACACACGATATGCACATTTAAACTCTTTAAGTGTATCAGCAGGTGATACGGTTCAAGGCGGTCAAACAATTGGAGAAGCTGGAAATACCGGAAATTCAACGGGACCTCATTTACATTTCGAGATTCGTACGAATACAGGTAGCCAACCAAGTTATGCACCAAATCCATTAGATTTTTATTAATTAAAAGCATGAAACCTCTAGCGATTAGTATACTATAAAGTATACTCGGTTAGAGGTTTATTTTTTTATCGTTGTTTTTGTAGTGAAATTGTATAAACCCAGTCGACTTATTGACAAATAACTATGAACTTGATATATTAATCTACATACAAAAATAGTAAATTATAGGAGTGTGAATTGTTTTGGACCCGTCCATGTATTATTTAATACTTGTTATCATGATTATTTTATCAGCATTCTTTAGTGCTTCTGAGACTGCTTTTTCGAGCGTAAACTTAATTCGTTTACGTCAATATGCGGAAGATGGTCGTCCAGGTGCTAAAAAAGCGCTGAATGTAGCCGAGCGATTTGATGAAGTTTTATTAGCTATCTTAATTGGAAATAATATTGTTAACTTAGCATCAGCGTCACTGGCAACCATTGTAGCAACGGAGGTTTTACACTTAGGTGCATCTGGTGCCCCAATTGCCACAGCTGTTATGACTATACTTATTATTATCTTTGGTGAAATCTTACCTAAATCATATGCCAAAGAAAATTCAGAGTCTTTAGCCTTAGCTATCGGGACAATTTATTATTATATGATTATTATTATGAAGCCTTTAATTAAGATCTTTATGGTTTTAAAAGACTTTGTTGCTAAGTTATATCGTAAAAAAGATGATGAACCATCAGTCACTGAGGATGAATTAAACGTAATCATTGATACAATGGAAGAAGAGGGGGTATTACAGCAAGATGAGGTTGAGATGCTTCAAAGTGTCCTAGATTTAAGTGAAACTTTTGTTAAGGATATTATGACACCTCGAGTTGATGTCATTGCTGTAGACGTTCACGATTCTACTGAACATATTAAAAATGTCTTTTTAGAAGAAAAGTATTCGCGTATCCCTGTTTATGATGAATCACGAGATAATATTGTAGGAATTTTATATGAGCGTGATTTATTCTCTGCTATTATTGAAAGAGGATCGACTGAAGATATCGTGATTGCAGATATTATGCGTGATCCGATGTATGTTTCATATACAATGCGTGTTTCTGACTTATTAACTCGTCTACAATTAGAAAAGCAACATTTAGCGATTGTTGCAGATGAATATGGTGGAACTGCTGGACTTGTCACAATGGAAGACGTTCTTGAAGAAGTTGTTGGTGAAATTTATGATGAGCATGATGAGGAAGAACAGTTCTTTACTAAGAAAAGTGATACGTTATATGAAGTAAAAGCAGACATCGAATTAGATGAATTATTTGATATTATGGGTATTGATTTAGATATTCCGGAAGATGCTTATTCATTAGGAAGTTGGATGTACTCAAAAATTGAAGATATCCCGGATATCGGTGATATGTATCAATATCATAATTTAGTTTTCACCATTATTGAAGTGGAAGATCGCCGTATTAAACGCGTTAAAATTGAAGTTATGGATTCATCAGAAACGGAAACTGAATAATTTAGAAGGGCTTGAAGATTAAATCTTCAAGCCTCTTTTTTTGTTCATTTATGGTAAAATAAAGAAGTGTTGAAAGAGGGGATGGTATGATAGGTGTATATTTATTATTAATCATGTTAATTGTTTTAGTGTTATTAGTACTAATCAGGCAGAATCCAAGTAGTGGAAGACGCCAACATTCATTACTTGAACAGCAAATTAAACAGATGATTGATGAACAACAGCGAATGGAAAAAAGGTTGCAACAAACTAATTTTCAAATGTTAGATACCGTTGGACAAAATAATGAGCGAGTGCTCGATCGTTATGGCCAATTTGAGCGTACGATTCGTGGACAGTTACTTCAACATAGTACGGTGGTGACGGAACAGCTACAGCGTGATTTTGAAAAGTTAAATGAGCGCATGGAAGTGAATTTGATGCGTATTAATGATAAGGTGAATGAGCGTTTAGATCAGTCGTTTAATAAAACAAATGAGACGTTTCAGAGTATTTTAGTTCGATTAGCGAAGATAGATGAGGCGCAAAAGAAGATTGAAAGTTTATCAACAGATATTGTTTCATTGCAGACGTTGTTAACAGATAAGAAAAGCCGTGGAACATATGGGGAGGTTCAGTTGTATCAAATTTTGGCTTCAGTATTTGGAGAGAAAAATGACCGTTTGTATCAGACTCAATATAAGGTTTCAAATGGAACGATGGTTGATGCGATTTTATTTGCACCAGCCCCATTAGGAAATTTACCGATTGATTCGAAATTCCCATTGGAAAACTATCAGCGAATGATGGATCGTAACTTACCTGATGTAGAACGTAAAATTGCCACCAAGCAGTTTAAACAAGATGTGAAAAAGCATATTGATGATATTGCCATGAAGTATATTACACCGGAGGAAACATCGGATCAGGCGATTTTATTTTTGCCAGCAGAGGCCATTTTTGCAGAGATTAATGCTTACCATATTGATTTAATTGAATATGCTCAACAAAGACGAGTTTGGTTAGTTTCTCCAACAACTTTAATGTCGACTTTAACAACGATTCAAGTCATTATAAATAATCTTGAACGCGATCGTCATGCTTTAGTCATTCAACAAGAGTTAAATAAATTAGGAGATGAATTTAAGCGATATAAGGAACGTTGGGATAAATTAAGTAAACACATTGATACAGTTTCAAAAGATGTCAAAGAGATTCATATTACGACTGAAAAAATTGGAACTCGCTTTGATTCGATTTCAAATGTTGAATTAGATTTTAAAGAATAACCGTTAATAATTGACAAGTTACGAGTTTTTTCTTATAATGAATAATGAAATTAAAAATAAATATAATAATATACTCTTATTAAGAGCGATGGAGGCATAGGGGCCTATGAAGTCGCGGCAACCTCCTTGAATAGGAAGGTGCCGACCCAAGCGAGTTTAACTCGAGCAATAAGAGGGTTTGAATCAGTCATTCAAGTCCGCTTATAGCGGACTTTTTTTGTTAGCCTAAAGGGACAACTTCGGGGTTATCCACTCAAGTGCTAAGGAGTGATGAGCAGTAGTGAATCCGACCAGCCTTTGTGGTTTTACCGCATTAGATGAGCTATATGTAAGCTTATCTCTTTAAACAGAGTAAAAGTTAGATAAACTGTACACCGTAGGTGAAACTATAAGTTGTTCTTTCCATGTTATCCGCTAGTATGCTCATGATCTGAGCGGCCAGCGATAGATTATATGTACTAGTTTGTTAAAGAAAAAAGAATTACTTAGAAAAGGTGGATTATTTTTCTTAAATTGTCCATTATAGGTATGAATGATTGATTTTGTTAATGATTTTTAAATATTAACCGGCCCGAGCTATTATCTCTCGTCAGGAACTTAATAATATAGAGTATTTCTTAGTGTAATTAGAAGGAGGACATTAGTATGTCAGAACGTCGATTATTTACATCAGAATCTGTAACAGAAGGGCATCCAGATAAGATTGCAGATCAAATCTCAGATTCAATTTTAGATGCTATCTTAGCAAAAGATCCTATGGCACGCGTTGCTTGTGAAACGTCTGTGACAACAGGATTAGTCTTAGTATTTGGAGAAATTACTACTTCTTCATATGTTGATATCCAAAAGGTTGTTCGTGAAACAATTCGTGAAATTGGATATAACCGTGCGAAATATGGGTTTGATGCAGATACTTGTGCTGTGTTAACAGCTATTGATGAACAATCTGTAGATATTGCAATGGGGGTTGATCAAGCATTAGAAGCTCGTACAGGAATTATGACTGATGAGCAAATTGAAGCAATTGGTGCAGGGGATCAAGGATTAATGTTTGGTTTCGCCACAAATGAAACTGAAGAATATATGCCTTTACCAATCTCATTAGCACATAAATTATCTCGTCGTTTAACTGAAGTTCGTAAAAATGGAACCTTAGATTACTTACGTCCAGATGGTAAAACACAGGTAACAGTTGAATATGATGAGGCAGGAAAACCAGTTGCAATCGATACTGTTTTACTTTCAACACAACATTCACCAGAAGTAAGTCACGAACAAATCGAAGCAGATATTAAAAAACATGTCTTTGATGCAGTGTTACCACAAAACTTAGTAACAGAAAATACTCGCTACTTAGTTAATCCAACAGGACGCTTTGTCATTGGTGGACCACACGGAGATGCTGGATTAACAGGACGTAAAATTATCGTTGATACATACGGAGGATATGCACGTCATGGTGGTGGAGCATTCTCTGGAAAAGATGCAACTAAAGTAGACCGTTCAGCAGCTTATGCAGCTCGTTATGTTGCTAAAAACTTAGTTGCAGCGGGATATGCTGATAAAATTGAAATTCAATTATCATATGCCATCGGTGTTGCTCAGCCAACTTCAATCATGGTTGATACATTTGGAACAGGAAAAGTATCAAATGCCAAGATTGTAGAAGTTATTCGTCAAAACTTCGACTTACGTCCAGCAGGAATCATCCAAATGTTAGATTTACGTAAGCCGATTTATAAACAAACAGCTGCTTACGGACACTTTGGACGTACAGATGTTGATTTACCATGGGAACGTTTAGATAAAGTTGAAGCTTTAAAATCACAATTTTAATAAAATAAAAGCCTGGTTCTAATTTTTGAATCAGGCTTTTATTTGTGTACTTAGAATCTCTACAATCATAAACGACATTTTTTTTGACAATAGGTGATATAATATAATGTAAAATTAAAGTTTAAATTTTTGAAAGGAAGTGCCTCTGTGCGTAAGAAGTTATTACTTATTATTAATCCAACTTCAGGACGTGGGATAATAAAGGACTATTTATTACTGATTATTAGCCAATTGAGCTTAGCTGGATATGAGGTGGTCGTGTATCCCACTAAAGCTAAATATGATGCAGTGGAGAAAATGAAAGAGGCTAGAAATTATGATTTAGTCGTTGCAAGTGGAGGCGATGGAACCTTAAATGAAGTCATCACAGGGTTAATCCAAGCAAATGCGAATACACCAATTGCGTACATTCCAACTGGAACGACCAATGATTTTGCTACCACACTTGGAATTCCTAAAAATATCCCTAAAGCGTTAGATTTATGTATTCAAGGGAAACAGATGCCAATTGATATTGGACAGTTTGGTAGTCGATATTTTACTTATGTTGCTGCGTTTGGAGCCTTTACTGATGTCGCTTATGAGACGCCACAACCACGAAAAAATATGTTAGGCGGATTAGCCTACTTAATTGAGGGATTATTAAAGTTACCTACCATTCAATCGTATAAGTGTAAGATTACTCACCGTGATGGTGTGATTGAAGGGGATTATATTTTTGGAATGATTTCTAACTCAGATTCTGTCGCAGGTATAAAAAATGCATTTGGAAATCAGGCTGATTTAAGTGATGGTTTATTTGAAGTGACGTTAATTCGTGCTCCGAAAAATCTGATTGATATTCATCGAATCTTAAATGACTTTTTAAATACTCAATATGATCCAGAATATGTAGTGACATTTAAGACGGATCGTATGACTGTTGAGAGTGAGCAAGATGTTAAGTGGACATTAGATGGTGAAGATGGTGGGATTTTAAAAAGTGTTAATATTAGAAGTTTACAACGACGAGTACAAATTCTATCTTTAAAAATGTAGACATCAGCTATTCTTATAATTAGAAAGAACAGCTGGTGTTAAATGAAATGGATAGCACCTCTATAGTAGATGAAAAAAGTGATTCTATCTCTGATAAAGAATCACTTTAAATTCTATTATGGGGGTATTTTTATATCATTAGAAGGGTTAATATTATTAGTTTGGTTTGTTAATCGTCTAATGTAAAGGGGGTTCGTTCAATAATTGGTTTCTCTTTAGAATATTGCTGTTTTGAGTTATTGTTACTGAGATGTTTATTAATAAATTGGATCAAATTTACAATCACAAAGATAAAAAGACAGAAGGTCATGCCGGTCACTAGGCCTAAAACATCAATTTCAAAATCATTAATCTGTCCTGTTCTTCCCTCGACAAAGAGTTGATGGATTTCATCAGTAAAGGCAAAGAACGATCCACAATAAAATGTAATTAAGAAGGCTTTATAGAAGTTAAAGGCGTAAGTAAAGACCCCCATTGAAAGTATCCCAAGTATCATATAAATCCCAAAATGTGCCCATTTACGAATGATAAAGCTCCAATTACTATAGGTAGAGAAGATAAAAGGATAAAGTTCTTCTAAGTTTAATTTATAAAGTACTTTAATAACAAATTGATCCCATTGACGTAAAAAGTTATTTAAGAATTCAAATTGACTGAGGAATAAATATAAACTATTTGAGAGGGAGCCAGACTCTCGACCGGTTTGATCGGATAGGCTATAGATTAACTTCATAAAACAATAGATTGTCATCAGTCCAATCAAGAGAAATAATCCTTTCTTTAAATGTTCTCGTTTCATATCACACCTCCATCATTAAGATTTTAAGTATTATACAATATTTTCCTTTTGATTGCTAGAGCTTTTTTGTATAACGAAGTATGAATCTTATGTTAGGAGACATACTAAGAAATCAGATTTTTAATGAGTTTCATGTAATTTTTTATATAGGAGCTAGAAGGATGAAGAGATTATGTATATTAGTAGTGTGTTTGTTGTGCTTATTATCGGCACAAATAAAGATATTAGCAGATGATGATTTAGGTTCAGGTGATTATCAGGATTTTTCCACGGTAGAGAGTACTTTGGAAAAACTTCGATCTTATAATCCCAGTGGATTAGTTAATTATATACAAGTCGTTGATCAGTTATTTTCGATTCAATCTTTGTCTGATTTATTTAACCCGTATTATTACTACAGTATTAATACAAATATGAGTAATACAACAGAAACTACACGTACAAAGATTGTTAGTGCCTATTGTGATCCTTATTATTATGAAGTAGTGATGTCAAAGTCTGATGGAAGTTATGAACATGTTGCTTGTTTACAAACGTTTGAAGAAGCAAAGGAATTAAAGTCTAAGGTTCAAGGCTTGACGTTTGATGATGGAGTTTTAGTCGTTTTGAATGATGGCATGATTGTGATTTCGATGGACCCAACTATTGTTCAATTTAAAACGACGACTTGTGGAGCTAATCATAATTTAACGAATTCTGAAACACTAGATACGTATATTAATGCCTGTTATATTGATGAGGCATTATTAGTTGATGAAACAGAAGATGCATTTAAAATTTATATGTCAGGTTATGATGGTTGGGTTGATCGTCATGCGGTGTATGATGCTTCGGCAAGTACTGAAACATGGGTCAGTATTATTCCGAGTAATCAAGTTCAAAATATTTCGTACTATACCAAAGAAGGTGAAGATCTCATTCATTATTTAGCACAAGATGTTCGAGATGCTTTAGCAAAGACACCTTTGATTATCGGTAAAGCACCGCAGTGGATGGAAGAAGGAAAAAGTTATTATAGTTATGATGGGATTTATTTTTATGATGATTGGCAATCGATTTCAGTTGATGGGGTAGGAGCAATAAATAGTAGTGAACCCTTCTATAATTATTTTCAATACCTCCCGTATCGTTCAAAAACAAATTATACGTATGATGAGTTGAATACTTATTTAAATCAGTTAGGTTATACACAAAAGGCTGTTACTTATCCACCAACTGAAGGTGAGAGTCAGTTAGTAGATGAGGGAGAAAGCTTTTTAGAAGCCCAAGAATTATTTGGGATTAATGGGGGATTAGAGTTTTCAATGGCTTTACATGAAAGTGGTTATGGTCGAAGTAAGATTGCGATTGAGAAGAATAATACGTTTGGGATGAATGCGACGGATCAAAATCCATATGGGAATGCCACACAGTTTACGAGTATCCGCAACGGTGTATTCTATCATGCAGAACGCTATGTATCTTGGGGATATACTGATGCTGTTTCGGATTTTAGATACTATGGTCCACACGTTGGGAATAAAGGAAGCGGGATGAATGTTAAATATGCCTCTGACCCTTACTGGGGTGAAAAAATTGCGGGGCATTACTATCGTATGGATAAAGCATTAGGTGGTAAGGATTATAATTATTATCAACTTGCGATTAAACAGAATAATCAAGTGATTCCTGTTCATTTGGATTCAGAGGGGAATCTTGCTTATTTAACTTCAAATCAACAACAAAGTACGGGCATTCGTAACTATCCTGTTTTAGTGTTAGCTCAAATGGAGGATCAGCTCAAAATTCAAAGTGATATGCCAATTTCAGAACAAGAAGTGATAGAATCTGATATAACGTATAATTTTGAGACGAGTGAGGCTTATGTTTCAAGAGATGATTTTATGTTATTAAATGAAGAGACATCTAATCGCCCGAACGAGGTGATCACGTATGTCACTCTTTCGGTAGGAGATGAAGTAGAATTGACTCAATTATTAGGGGGATCTCAATTAGAGTTATCCACACTCGAATTTGAAAGCACGGATGAGTCGATAGCAGTCATTAAACAAGATAAGCTTATTGCTAATTCATCGGGAATTACTCGAATTTTATCATCCAAAAATAGTGAGATTGATTTTGATGTCAGAGTCGTGATTCCAGTTGAAAAGCTAAAGATTAAAACAGAAGTGAGGTCATTGAAGGTAGGGGAATCTGTTACATTAGATTATGAACTTTTGCCATTAGATGCAAGTCATCAGAATGTTTTGTGGTTAAGTAGTGATGAAGGGGTGGCAACAGTTACACAAGGTGGTACGGTTCAAGGAATTGCTGAAGGAGAGGTTGTGATTTCGATTTTAAGTGATGATGGAGAGCGGATCGATCAAATTCGTTTAAAGATTAAATAGTAGAAGCAGGTTTTGTATAAGCCTTACAAACGATCTGTTATAATGAAATGAACATTTTGAGTCGAAGGAATTATACATGAATAAAGAAAATAGGATTAGTTTGATGGGGATAATCTTGGTTAATTTTAATATTTTATACACTGACTTTAAGCTCTAATAAACGTCGAGTTTTATGAGGATAGGCTATATCTTTACCATTCAAAAGCTTTAACGATAGAAGATTTAGAACACTTTATAGTGAAAGAATAAAAACTCAAAAAATGGTCAATGCTATTAGTAACTGTTAGTTGTCTGAGGTGATCAAAGTGGTTGTTAATTTATTCTTATTGCTATCGATATCCATTCTCTTATTATTTTTTATTAATCAACTACGTATCACTCAGATTTCACCAGAGCATCTATTTTCTTGGCTGAAGTGGTATGGACTATGTTTGATTGTTTATTATGTTTTATCTTCGAATCAATATTATTTTGAGCGAATGAATTATTTATTAGTAGATGTCGTGAACTTAAGCGTTCTAATTATCATTTCTTTTGGCATGATGATTTATGTTCATCAATACTGTATTGATAAAGAGAGAGAAAATAAATTAAAAGAATTGGCTATTGCTTACGCACTGTTGAAGAAGGAAGAACAGGATCGAGAAGCTGAATCTTTTAAAAAAGAATAAAAAGATAGTTTTAAACTATCTTTTTTAAATTGTATAATGGTAATTAAAGTTACATTATCGGAGGTTTTTTATGAAGAAGATTACACTTGATAAACAATTAAAGGAGAAAGTTCCTGGTTACTGTTTAGCCATCATGTCTTTTGATACAGAAGTGACACCAACACAGGAGTCATTAAAACAAGAGATGGAACAGCTAGAAAAAGAGATGATGGAACAATTAACGCTAGAGACGCTGTTAAAACAACCACGTATTGCGGCAGCTCGTGCCGGATATAAAGCATTAGGGAAGGATCCGTCACGTTATCGTCTATCAACAGAAGCTTTACTTCGTCGTTTAATTAAAGGTAATGGGCTTTACTTTGTTAATAATGCTGTGGATATTGGAAATGTTTTATCAGCTCGAACGCAACGTAGTGTGGCTGTATTAGATGAAGATAAGATTCAAGGAGATATTTTGATTCGTATTGGCCAGGATGAACCTTATGAAGGAATTGGTCGTGGAAATATTAATATTGAAAATATCCCAGTGTATTGTGACGAAGTAGGTCCATTTGGAACACCGACATCCGATACACCTCGAACTCGTATTACAGAAGAGACGAAAACTATTTTATTATTCATTACATCATTTAATGGGACGGATGGTTTATTACAGGATGTGGAATTAGCTAAAGACTTATTCTCAAGATTTGGTCAAATGACGAATTTTTCACTGGAAATAGTGGAATAATGTTACTATGTATTCTAGACTTGTGATATAATCTAAAAATAGATTTTTATATATTAAAGGCGCAATATTTGCATTAGTTTTGAATTTTAGCGAGGTGTTTTTTATGGAAATGGTCAATGAAAATTCAAACTTCATTAAGACGATTATGAAAGAAGACTTAGAGAGTGGTAAGCACAAAGAAATTATTACACGCTTCCCTCCAGAACCAAATGGTTATTTACATATTGGTCACGCGAAAGCCATTTTAACAAACTATTTATTAGCTAAAGAGTTCGGTGGAAAAATGAACCTTCGCTTTGACGATACGAATCCCGTTAAGGAAGATGAAGAATTTGTTCAAGGGATTATCAATGATATTAAATGGTTAGGTGTTGAATATAACGAATTATTATTCGCATCTGATACATTCGAGAAAATGTATGAGCATGCTGTTGAATTAATCAAAAAAGGTAAGGCATATGTTGATGATCAAACACCTGAGGAAATGCGTGAAAACCGCGGGACATTAACTCAACCTGGTGTTGAATCACCTTATCGTAATCGCTCTGTTGAAGAAAACTTAGAGTTATTCGAAAACATGCGTAAAGGTGTTTACAAAGATGGAGAAAAAGTATTACGTGCTAAAATCGATATGGCTTCTCCTAATATGAACTTACGTGACCCTGCATTATATCGTATTTTACATACAACTCACCATAATACAGGTGATAAATGGTGTATCTATCCAATGTACGACTATGCTCATCCATTAGAAGATGCATTTGAAGGAATTACTCACTCATTATGTTCATTAGAGTACGAAGATCACCGTCCACTATATGATTGGGTAATTGAAAACTGTGAAACAGAAGCAAAACCTCGCCAAATTGAATTCGCTCGCTTAAACATGAAGAATACAATCATGTCGAAACGTTATTTAAAACAATTAGTGGATGAAGGTGTTGTTGATGGATGGGATGACCCACGTATGCCAACGGTAGCGGGATTACGCCGTCGTGGTTATACACCAGAAGCAATTACAAACTTTATCCAAGAAGTTGGATTATCAAAAGCTGTAAGTACAGTTGATCCACAAATGTTAGAACACTTCATTCGTGAAGATTTAAAATTAAAAGCTCCTCGTACAATGGCTGTTTTACGTCCATTAAAAGTTGTTATTACTAACTATCCAGAAGGACAAGTTGAATATTTAGATGCTGAAATCAATCCAGAAGTGCCAGAAATGGGAACTCGTCAAATCCCGTTCTCTCGTGAAATCTATATTGAGCAAGAAGATTTCATGGAAAATCCAGTTCCGAAATACTTCCGCTTATTCCCTGGAAACGAAGTTCGTTTAAAACATGCTTACTTCATTAAATGTACTGATGTCATTAAAGATGAAGAAGGAAATATCGTTGAAATTCATGCAACATATGATCCAGAAACGAAATCAGGATCAGGATTTACAGGACGTAAAGTAAAAGGAACGATTCACTGGGTAGATGCAACACATAATATTCCAGCTGATTTCCATTTATATGAACCGTTATTAATTGAAAATGAAGAAACTGAAGGATTACCATTCTTAGAGCGTATCAATAAAAACTCTGAAGAAGTTGTTCAAGGATTCGTAGAAGAAAATATGAAAGATGTTCAAGCACATGACAAATTCCAATTCTTCCGTCACGGATACTTTAATGTTGATCCAAAGCGTACAAAAGATGGTAAGTTATCATTTAATCGTATTGTTTCATTAAAATCAAGCTTCCGTATCTAATTGATATAACTGCGTATATAACTAAAACTCGTAGATTAATGTGTTATATTAATCTGCGAGTTTTTTATGTTAAGAAGTAAATTAAGTTTTTTTGTAGTATTTTGATGAAGAAAAAGTAAAGTGCAAAAATTGCATAAGCTTACTTTATTTTTGCTAGACTAATAAATATGTCTGTTTTATGATAATATTCTCAAAAAATGGCTGATAACAAACGAATGTTTGTTTAATTTAGGCTATAAAATTGCTATAATAAAACAGATTGTATTTATCATTAGTAAAATTAAAAATGAGATAGATAAGTCTCAGTAAATTTTATGTATCACAAAATTTTTAGGGCCTAGCAGTTGAGGATTAATGCTTCGAATGGCAGGGACCCACTGAGATTATAGGATGCCTTGAATGGCATGAGCTTTAAACATTTAGTTTGCAACAGTGAATGTAGAAAACATTTCTGTATATAAGTCCAGATGAGTTTTTTATAGTGTAAAAACTTTTATCTGGACTATAGTCTGCTTTAATATCAGAGCGGTTAATGAATTAAGATAGATACAAAATTGTAAAATATATTTCTGTATCTATATAGATGAAATTTTTTATAGAGGTGAGATGATGAGTCAATTATTAGATAAAATGAATCCCCAACAAAAGGAGGCTATTCTAACCACTGAAGGTCCATTATTAGTAATGGCGGGGGCAGGTTCAGGGAAGACACGTGTATTAACCCATCGTATTGCATATTTAATGTCTGAAAAGCAAGTATCGCCGTATAATATTCTTGCAATTACGTTTACAAATAAAGCTGCTCGCGAAATGAAAGAGCGTGTTGAAAAGTTAATTGGTGAGCGTGGAAAAGATGTTTGGATTTCAACGTTTCACTCAATGTGTGTTCGTATTTTAAGACGTGATATTGATTTAATTGGTTATGATTTGAATTTCGGTATTTTAGATGATGCCGATCAATTAAGTGTTATTAAGACAGTGATGGAAGACTTAAATTTAGATCCAAAACGCCAATCACCAAAATATTTTTTATCGCAAATTAGTAATGCTAAAAATGAACTGAAGACACCAAGTGATTTAAATAAAGAGTTTGAAAATGAAGATGTGATTCGTGTTTATGAAAAATATCAGCAAACATTATTTAAAAATAATCGTGTTGATTTTGATGACTTATTAATGCTAACAGTTCATTTATTTGAAAAACATCCTGAAGTTTTATCATTCTATCAAAATAAGTTCCAATATATTCACATCGATGAGTATCAAGATACGAACCATGCTCAGTATAAGATTGTTACATTATTAGCTGAGAAGTTCCGTAATATTTGTGTCGTTGGTGACTCGGATCAGTCTATTTATAGTTGGCGTGGAGCGAATATTGAAAATATTTTATCATTTGAAAGTGATTATCCAGATGCATCAGTTGTGTTATTAGAACAAAACTATCGTTCAAAACAAATGATTCTAAATGCTGCAAATGATGTGATTAAAAATAATAGTGGCCGTCGTGATAAGCAGTTATGGTCTGATCGTGGAGAAGGCGAAGCCATTGAATATCATCGTGCCTCTGATGGAGATGTTGAAGCAAATTATATTGCAGATAAGATTGCATATATGCGACGTGATGCTTGTGATTATCATGATTTTGCTGTTTTGTATCGTACGAATTCTCAATCACGTGCGATTGAGCAGGCATTGCTCCGTCAAAATATTCCATATCGATTAGTTGGTGGACAGAGTTACTTTAAGCGTAAAGAGATTAAAGATTTAATGGCGTATTTACGTTTAATTTGTAATCCAGATGATGATTTATCGTTTGTTCGTGTCGTTAATGAACCAAAGCGTGGAATTGGAGCAGCCTCAATTGATAAATTATCACATTTTGCAGCGGAGTCAGAGTTATCACTGATGTCATCTATTCAAGATGCAACGGGTGTAGTTGCTAAAGCAACGTTAAATAAATTAATGGATTTCAAAACAATGATTTATATGCTTCGTGCACAAATTGAGGATCATTCGTTAGCAAGTTTTATTGATTTAGTGTTAAGTCAAACAGGATATTTAGAAATGTTAGAGAATGAAAATACGATTGAAGCAGACAGTCGAATTGATAACTTAGGTGAGTTTAAATCAATGGCTACGCAATTTGAAGATGTTGATTTAGATGAAATTTTAGCAGAAGAAGAAAGTGAAGAACGTGCAGATGATCTTCCGACGATGACCAAGTTAATTATTTTATTAAATGATTTAATGTTACAAACTGATACAGAAACTGAAGAAGAAGCCAATGAATCAAAAGTCACACTTATGACTATTCATGCGGCTAAAGGGTTAGAGTTCCCAGTTGTCTTTATTTGTGGATTTGAAGATGGAATCTTCCCACTTCGTTCAGCGATTGAACAAGGAGCGGATGATTTAGAAGAAGAACGTCGTTTAGCATATGTTGCGATTACTCGTGCAGAAGATCTTTTATTCATTACAAATGCACAAAGTCGCTATCAATACGGAATGCGTTCAGCCAATCCTGAGTCCATGTTCATTCGTGAAATTTCAGAAACTTATTTAAATAAGACAGGAATTGAATCACGTCCACGTCCTTCATTTACTTTAAAAGAAGCGATGGAATCAAAAGCACCAAAACGTCAGATTAAAACAGTTAGTTTAAATTCAGGATCGTCTTGGAATAGTGGAGATAAGGTCGAGCATGACACATTTGGTGAAGGTGTCGTCGTTGGAGTGAAAGGTGAAGTGATTTCAATTGCCTTTAGTGCTCCACATGGAATTAAGAAGTTAATGGGATCACATCCAGCATTAAAGAAACGTTCATAATGAAATGAGTGGTAAAAGGAGGATGTCGTTATGTCTAAACAACGTGTCGAAGAATTAACGAAGTTGTTAAATCAATACAATAAAGAATACTATGTGCTTGATAAGCCAAGCGTAAGTGATCGTGAGTATGATCGATTAATGCAAGAGTTAATAGAATTGGAAGCACAATATCCAGAATTAAAATCATCAACTTCTCCAACTGTTCGTGTTGGAGGAGCGATATTAGAAGGATTTAATAAAGTTCAACACGAAAAACCGATGCTTTCATTAGGGAATGCGTTTAATGAAGGTGATTTACGTGATTTTGATGCACGTATTCGAAAAGTATCACCTAATATTTCTTATGTATGTGAATTAAAAATTGATGGATTAGCTGTTACGTTACACTATCGTGATGGACAGTTTGTTAAAGGAGCAACGCGAGGAGATGGAGTGGTAGGAGAAGATATCTCTGAAAACTTAAAAACAATTCAAACGATTCCTCTACATATTCCATATAAAGATCCTCTAGAGGTACGTGGGGAAGTTTATATGTCAAAGGCAACACTTGATAAGTTAAATAAACAACGTGCTGAAAAAGGAGAAGAATTATTTGCGAATCCTCGTAATGCGGCAGCGGGATCATTACGTCAATTAGACTCTCGTATTGCAGCAAAACGTGAATTAGCGATGTTTTGCTATGCTGTCCCGAGTGCTGAAGAGTTAGGGTGTCAGACGCATGATGAGAGCTTACAAAAGATTGAAGAGTTAGGGTTTAATGTGAATCCTAACCGTGAAGTTTGTGACTCAATTGATGGCGTATTAGCTTATATTGAAAAGTGGTCAACTAATCGCTTTGATTTACCGTACGAAATTGATGGTATTGTGATTAAAGTCAATCAATTAAATGAACAACAAAAGTTAGGATCAACAGTGAAAAGTCCACGTTGGGCGATTGCGTATAAATTCCCAGCAGAAGAAGTGGAGACTATTCTGAAAGATATTATTTTTACTGTTGGTCGTACAGGAATGGTAACGCCTAATGCAGTATTAGAACCTGTTCGTGTTGCTGGAACACGTGTCAGTCGTGCGACGTTACATAATGAGGACTATGTTAAGGAGCGCGATATTCGTATTAATGACCGTGTCATTATTCGGAAAGCAGGAGAAATTATACCAGAGGTTGTTAAACCGGTTATTGATGCGCGTCATGGAGATGAAGCACCATTTGAAATGATTCAAGACTGTCCGCGTTGTGGTAGTGAGCTGATTCGTGAAGCAGGAGAGGCGGATTACTACTGTTTAAATATTGATTGTCCTGCACGTATTGTTGAGAGTTTATGTCATTTTGTTTCTCGTGATGCTATGAATATTGATGGTTTAGGTGTGAAAGTGGTTGAACAACTATATGATAACCAGTTAATTGAAAATGTAGCTGACATTTATAAATTACAAAAAGAACAACTATTACCTCTTGAACGTATGGGAGAGAAGAAGGTAACGAATTTATTAACTGCTATTGAAAATAGTAAACAGAATAGTTTAGAAAGATTATTATTTGGTTTAGGTGTTCGTCATGTTGGAAGTAAGACGGCAAAAGTATTAGCTGCTCATTTTGAAACGATTGATGCTTTAATGCAGGCAACGTTTGATGACTTCAAAGGAATTGCTGAAATTGGAGATGTAATTGCTAATAGTATTGTTCACTATTTCACGCAGGACGCTAATGTTCAATTAATTAATGAATTAAAAGCGTTAGGATTGAATATGAGTTATACAGGTGTTAAAGTTTCTACTGCTAATGAAGCAAATGAATTTTATGGAAAAACAGTTGTTTTAACAGGAACGTTAGCAACACTATCTCGTAAAGAAGCGGGTGTGAAATTAGAGGCTTTAGGTGCTAAAGTTTCAGGAAGTGTGAGTGCTAAAACGGATTTCTTAGTTGCTGGAGAAAAGAGTGGATCAAAACTTAAAAAAGCACAAGAACTTGGTGTGACAGTGATTGATGAAGAAATGATGTTAAAAATGCTTGGTGAATAGGAGGGTTTCAATGAAGCGTATTTATGTGTTGATGGTTAGCTTTCTATGCAGTTTAGTGGTGTTAATAGGGTGTTCTGCTCCTCCTGTACCACCTGTTCAAGAAAATATGACTGAAGAAGAAATGTTAACAAAGCAGTTGTTATCAAATGAAGCAACAAGTGAGTATTATCGTACGATGCTTCCTTATAAGACGAGTCCAACGCGTGGATTAGTTTATTCAAGATATTCAAAAATGAAGAACCGTTATGATATTGACACGTTTGATTTAGCGTTAATGCGTGAATCTCAATCTTATTTTGATCCAAAAGAGGTTTACTTCCAAGAAGGGCAAATTTTAACGAAGCCAATTGTTCAACAGCTATTGGCAAAGAAGATGACAGCTGTTGAGTTAGAAAAAGAATTGGAATTAGATCCAGACTATGTGGATATTGGTTTAAATCCAGCTAACGATGAAATCATTAATATCGACGGGATAGATGTTAATCCAGTCTATCTAGCTTATTTATTAGAACAAAACTATGTGGTTCAAAGTGAAGATGAGACAGTTCTAGAAGGGGTAACGATAGGGTTGGCATTGAATCCATATCAAACATGGAAAAATGAGTTGGAATATGATCAAACGATTGTCTTGGATGAGAATACATTAATTGAAAAGGGAAAAGAGATTGCTCAACGTGTGATTGATATTTTAAGAACACAAGAGCAATTTGAAACCGTTCCAATTATGATTGGATTATATATTGTGCAAGAAGAAAGTGCCGTGACTCCAGGACATATGGTAGCCAAAACATTGGTTGGGGAAAAAAATTCACAAATTAAGAATTGGGAAAAAGTTAATGAGAAGTATTATTTATTGCCAGATAACAATACATTAGCTTTTGATTCAAATTTATCAAACCAATTTAGTGCCTTTAAGCAAGTGATTAAAGAATATTATCCACATTATTATGGAATTATCGGGATTGCTCATTTTATGGATGATAAGTTAACAAATTTAGAAATTACGGTAAATATCGATTTTTATGGGTTAGCTGAAAAGCTATCTTTCCACCAATTGTTAGCACAGTTAATTCCAGAATCATTTTCACCTGAATATAATATTGATGTTGTTATTCGTTCAAGTGAAGAAATTTATGGTGTTTTAAAGCGTCCAGCTAATGAAAGAGAAGTTACTTTGAAATTAACAAGTTGGGAATAGGAAGTTATACGGGAAGAGGATGAAATGAAAAGATTATTTTGGCGTTTAACCATGATGTTTTGGACTATATTTTGTGTTGTAATACTCTCGTTTGCTTTAACTTTTTATTTGAATTATGAAAAGAATTATTCTCAACGACTTTTTGAGATTGATCAAGATGTAAATCGTATTGGAATGGAAATGGATGCTAATACTAGAGAATATATCCGATTAGTAAAATCTGAAGAGTATAAATTATTAAAGATTCTTAAAGAAAACTTACAGTTGATTGAATCATTAAATAATGATGATATTGAACGTTTAATTGATGAGTTTGTACCTGGTGGTTCAATGCCGCCACAAGAAGATAGAGCCTTCTATCTTGCATACTTAAAAACAATAGACATCATCAATGATACCTTGGATCAAACTAAGAAACTTTATCGAGAAGATTATAAGATTATCGATTTTAAATTTATTCCATTCTATTGTCATGAATGTAACAGGGAGAGGTTACAGCAAAAATTAAACACATTAGATATAGTTAAGATGGACGAAAATTTATATCTTGTAAATGAGGAAGATCGTCAAAATACTACTTGGTCAGTCTATCAACTAGTACAATACAACGATCAAATATTAGGATATATTCGTTTTTCTTACGAGACTTTAACATCAGAACAATTCGTTTCTCAAGAAGAGCGTTTTACTCGAAGTTTGTACTATATAGGTAATCATTTATATAATGAAAATAATCTCCCTTTTGAGATTCAGCAAAAGTTAGAGAGTGCAGATTTTGAGCAAGCTTCTCAAATTTTGAAAGATGAAGGATATTATATTAATCGGTATATTTCTGAGAATAATAATGTAAAAATGATTCACTATCAACTGAATCGCTCTTTAACTGGGTCAGTCCTTGAAGAGACGATTAGTTTATTTGAATTTAGTACCATTCTATTGATTTTTTTATTTTTACTTGTTTCTTATATCTTATTTGTGGTCATTATTAGACCTTGTTATTTGTTGATTGAGTATGTAAAACGTTGTGGAGAAGGAGATTACACTGTACCACGTAATCTAAGTTCAATTTGGAAACCTTCATTTTTGATGGTGCGAAATGCTTATTTAGAAAATGAGCGGTTATTAAATGTAAAAGATAAACAGAGCCAAGAATTAGAATTTGCTTGGAAGCGTGCACTTGTAGCAAGCCAGGCTAAAACTCTCTTTTTAGCTAAGGTTTCACATGAGTTAAAGACACCATTAAACGCAATAAAAGGATACATTCAACTTTTAAAGCTAAGTATTGATCAACCTAAACAAAGAAAGCAATTAGAGATTATTGAATACTCGAGTGATTTATTGTTAAGGCATGTTAATGAGTTATTAGATTTCTCAATGATTGAAGATGGGAAAGTTAAATTAGGTATTGAGAAGATTGATATTTTCCAAACTGCTGATAAAGTTGAAGAGTTATTTCTTGTTGAAGCGGCCAATAAAGGGATTGATTTTAATCTTATTGTAGATGAAAAAATTCCTCATGAATTATATGGTGATGAGGGTCGTATTAAGCAGATTATTATTAATCTAGTTTCAAATGCGATTAAATTTACTGAAAGTGGAGAAATTAGAGTTATCTTTGAATTAGATTATCAAAACGAAACAGATGCTTATTTAAGTATTAAAGTTCAAGATACAGGTAAGGGGATTGCATCCCATAAGTTAGAATCTATTTTTGAGGCATTTACGCAGGAAAATAATACGATTTCAAGACGTTTTGGAGGAACAGGATTAGGGCTTAGTATTTCTAAACGTTTAGCTGAAGCAATGGGTGGGAGATTAACAGTAGAAAGTGTAGTCGATGTCGGATCGACATTTACATTATTTTTACCATTTTCAAAATATTTAGCTGAAGAAGATGAATCTTAACTCAGAAGTCATGAGGTGAATTAAAATGAACGATAAAATTATCGTGAAAGGTGCAAGAGAACAGAACTTGAAAAATATTGATGTTGAAATTCCACGAAATCAATTAGTTGTTTTGACAGGATTATCAGGTTCAGGGAAGTCATCACTTGCTTTTGAAACAATTTATGCGGAAGGGCAACGACGTTATGTAGAAAGTTTATCAGCCTATGCCCGTCAGTTTTTAGGGAATATGGAGAAACCAGATGTCGACTCGATTGAAGGATTATCTCCAGCCATTTCAATTGATCAAAAAACAACTAATCGTAATCCACGTTCAACGGTTGGAACTGTAACTGAAATTTACGATTACTTACGTTTATTATTTGCTCGAATAGGGAAGCCTGTGTGTCCTGTACATGGGGTTGAAATTCAGGCACAATCAGTTGAACAGATGGTTGATCGCTTGTATCAATATCCTGAGCGTACACGTATGCAAATTTTAGCTCCAATGATTGTTGGAAAAAAAGGAACACATGCCAAAGTATTTGAGCAGTTAAAGAAAGATGGATATGTACGTGTTCGAGTCGATGGTGAGATGCTCGATCTAGATGAGGAAATAAATTTAAATAAGAACAAAAAGCATACGATTGAAGTAATCGTTGACCGTATTGCATTAAAACCAGATGCAAGTGCAAGGATAGCTGATTCACTTGAAACAGCTTTAAAACTTGGAAGTGGAAAAGTACTGGTTGATGTAATTGGTGAAGAAGAGTTAATCTTTAGTGAACATTTTTCTTGTCCATATTGCGATTTCTCAGTTGGAGAGTTAGAGCCACGTATGTTTTCATTTAATTCACCATTTGGGGCTTGTTCTGAATGTGGTGGATTAGGTGTCCAAAAGAAAATTGATGTTGACTTATTAATTCCCGATCCAAAGCTATCAATTGCACAGGGTGCTATTCGTGGATGGGAAAAAGAAGAGAATTATAGTCGAAAATTATTAGATACTGTTTGTCGACATTATAGTATTGATTTAGATAAACCATTCGAGCAATTAACAGATAAAGAGAAGAATATTATCTTATATGGAACAAATGAACCTATTCATTTTCAGCTACAGTCTGAAAGTGGAATTAAACAAGAAAAAGTCGATACGTATGAAGGGGTTATTAACAACTTAGAGAGACGTTATATGGAGACAAGCTCTTCATTTATGCGTGAATGGATTGAAGGATTTATGTCCGATTTAACATGTAACAAATGTCATGGAAAACGTCTTTCGGAGCAAGCTTTATCTGTTTTAATTGATGGAAAGAATATTAATGATTTTACTGATTTATCTATTCAAGAAGCATTAGATTTTATTGAAAACTTAAATTTAAGTGAAAAAGATAAAGTAATTGCAAATTTAATCTTGAAGGAAATTAAAGAGCGTCTAAGTTTTTTAGTTAATGTAGGGTTAGATTACTTAACCTTAAATCGTTCGGCAGGTTCGCTTTCAGGTGGAGAAGCACAGCGTATCCGATTGGCTACTCAAATTGGGTCACGTTTATCAGGTGTCTTGTATGTTTTAGATGAACCTTCAATTGGATTACATCAACGTGATAATGACCGCTTAATTGAAACACTTAAATCAATGCGAGATTTAGGAAATACATTGATTGTTGTGGAGCATGATGAGGATACGATGATGGCTTGCGATTATTTAATTGATATTGGCCCAGGTGCTGGTATACATGGTGGTCAAATTGTGGCACAAGGAACACCAGAAGAAGTGATGCAAAATGAAAAATCGATTACTGGTCAATATTTAAGTGGAAAGAAACAAATCTACTTACCAAAAGAACGACGAAAAGGAAATGGTAACTTTATTGAAATTAAGGGAGCTAAAGAAAATAATTTAAAAAATGTGAATTTATCTATTCCAATGGGTGTGATGAATGTTGTAACTGGAGTTTCAGGTTCGGGGAAATCAACGTTGATTAATGATATTTTATATCGTTCAATTGCTTCGAAACTTTATCGTACAAAAGAGAAGCCAGGACAACATAAAGAGTTAAAAGGAATGGAGTATATTGAGAAAATTATCGATATTGACCAATCACCAATTGGTCGTACACCGCGTTCAAATCCTGCCACATATACTGGTGTGTTTGATGATATTCGAGATTTATTTGCTTCAACAAATGAAGCGAAGGTTCGTGGGTATCAAAAAGGTCGCTTTTCGTTTAATGTTAAAGGTGGACGTTGTGAGTCTTGTCGAGGAGATGGGGTGTTAAAGATTGAAATGCACTTCTTACCGGATGTCTATGTTCCGTGCGAAGTTTGTCATGGAAAGCGATATAATCGCGAAACATTAATGGTGACATATCGTGGTAAAAATATTGCGGATGTTTTAGACATGACCGTGGAAGATGCTTATGAATTCTTTGAACATCACCCTAAAATTGCACGTAAATTAAAAACATTATGTGATGTAGGGCTTGGGTATTTAAAATTAGGTCAACCAGCGTCAACGCTATCTGGAGGAGAGGCACAGCGTGTTAAATTAGCTTCAGAATTACATCGACGTATTACGGATAAAACTGTTTATATTTTAGATGAGCCGACGACTGGTTTACATATCGAAGATGTTAAACGATTGTTAAAAGTTCTAAATCGTATGGTTGAAGAAGGAGCAACAATCATCATTATTGAGCATAATTTAGATGTGATTAAAATGGCAGATTATATTATTGATTTAGGACCTGAAGGTGGAACACGCGGAGGAACAATTGTTGCGAAGGGAACACCTGAGGAAGTTGCTAATGTAGAAGGTTCTTATACAGGAAAGTATTTAAATAAAATTTTAACTCGCGATCGAAAGCGTCAGATGAACTAATAAAAACCCTATCTATTTAATAGATAGGGTTTTTATTAGTTTATAGAAATACTCAATTACTAGATAGGGGTAGTCATTTTTTATATTGTAACAAATGTTACTGCTTCTATAGTTATTCTGTACTCAGACTTTAATTATGACGGGATTGATATCAATCATTTATCAATGTATAAAAGCTTGAATATTTAATTATATCTTGAACAAGTAATCCATATAATTTGGGAGATTTTCATTGTATAAGGATATATGTTTTAATACCATAATATAGAGCTAATAGAAGGATCTAGTTTTTTCTTGATTTGACAAACTTGTTTAACAAAATAAGGGAAAATAGCGAAAAACGAACAAATTGTGTTTTTTTGCCTTAAAAATATGTTCTTTATGTATAAAAAATGTATTAAACTGAACTTTAGACTGGCTTGGCGGTTGACCTTCTTTTTGCCCACGTGCTATGATAAGCACGTCGTAAGCTCACTCTAGAAAGATTACTTGCTTGTTTATCGGACGTAAAGAAGGAGGTGAACTGTTGCTAAAAGGCTCACCCCCATATGAATGGTATGGTAGTTATTTTAGGCAACAGGCGCATGAGATGAAACGAGATCTAATTGCATTTATTATGTCATTATGCGTAATTGTAGTTGGAATCTACGCTGTCATGCAATCCAACTTGAAGGAAGTAAACATCAATGATAATGGAGAGCTGAATACATTCACCACATATCAGCAAACGGTGGATGGCTTGCTTAAAGAGCAAGGAATAAGAGTTGGAAATTTCGATGATATGAATGTAAGTTTTGACGATCAAGTCTACGATGGAATGGACATCGAGATTAATCGTGCACAATCCGTAGTTATTAATGATGGCGGAATCAAAACTTTAGTCATGACAACAGAATCAACAGTAGACGATGTATTAAAACAACGTAGTATTGAACTAAGTTCAAATGATGAGATTTCAGTCGCTAAAACTTCTTTAGTTGAAGGAGATATGGAGATTGAAATTACACGTGTAGAAAAAGCATACGAATCAGTGTTTGAAGAAATAAATTTAGATACAGAGTATGTTTACACAGACGACATTCCACAAGGGGAACAAGAAGTATGGAATGAAGGTTCGCCAAAAGTAGTCGAACACGTCATCGAAAAGGTTTATAAGAATGGAGAACAGGTCGAAGAAACTGAAGTAAAGGCGAATGTAGTTGACGAAGGTCAAACTAAAACGATTGCAATTGGAACGGGTCCAATTACATCTTTCGTTGCTAATATGACTGCATATGATACAAACTGTGCAGGATGTGGAACACGAGTTGCGTGTAAACCATACCCAGATATTAGCTCAACCATTTACTATAATGATAGTACATATGGTTCAGTTCGTATTGTTGCCGCTGGACAAGATTATCCATGTGGAACAATTGTAGATATTGATGGTATTGGTAAAGCGATTGTTTTAGATCGCGGAAGTGCCATTACTGGAAATGATTTAGATTTACTGGTCAACACAAATCCATGGGATTTTGGCCGAAAGTACAAACAAACTAAAGTCCTCAGATTGGGCTGGTAATCTTTCGTTTACGGAGCGTAGTAGCCGTTTAAATTTTATATGCTTATAGAGGGATGGACAGTTAGTGAAAGTTCTTACGACAATCAATAATTTAGGTCATTAGCTGAAGCTATAAAAGGTGAATACGTGTTTTCGTAAATATTCTGAAAAAGTCCGCTGACTTTAACGACGATCGGTTAAAGTTAGCGGGCTTTTTTATATATATAAGTCCAGATAAGTTTTTCAGATCATAAAAACTTTTATCTGGACTATAGGATGCTTTTGTATTAAAGTAATTCACTAACTAAGGCTAGTGTAGAATTATAAAATACATTTCTATTTCTATATAGTTACCAAAATATTGAGTGAATAATTCATATTAATGAAATCCTTAAATATGAATTCAATTTACAACAATTACTAAAAATGTTGTGATAGAGTTGACTTATGATACAATAGAGTTGGCTAGATTGAGGAGGGTGTAGCATGGATCAAAAGAAGGATCTAAATTCAAATCATGAAATAATTGATGAACAAGAAGTGATTGAAAATCTTTTAGATGGAAATGCTAAGCAAAGTAATAGTCAAAAACAAAAGGGTCCTGAAGATATAAAGCAACCCCAAGTTATTTATACAAAACAGGTTGGCTGTTTTGATATGAGGTCAATTGGCATTAATCTAATTGTTTATACATTAGTTTTAATGGTAACGAGTGGATGGTTTCAAGGGTTTTATATTGCTAGTTTTTGGGATGCCTTAAATACAGCGATAGTTATGACCGTTTTAAATATTATTTTAAAGCCGATTATTGTCATTTTAACTTTACCATTAACCATCATGACCTTTGGACTATTTTATGTTGTGGTGAATGGATTTTTACTCTGGGTTGCAGATTATTTAATGGGACCTTCATTTGAGATTAATTCTTTTGGGCTAGCTATTTTAGCTTCAGTCTTTATTTCATTGTTACGAATGGGAATTAATCACTATATTTTAAAGGAAGATTCTTTAAAAATTAATATCTAGTCACACATGAATTATCAACACATGTTATGATTAGACGGAATTCTCTAATAGTCATTAGACATGTAATCAAATTTTGGTGGTGAATAAGTTATGAATGTAGTAACAGTTCAGGATTTAGTACAAGAATTAAAATTAGAGGTTGTAACGGAAAATCTTTCGTTAGATCGTCCAATCACAGAACAAATGTTATCTCGTCCTGGGATGGAGTTAACAGGTGTTGTTGAGTACTTCCGAGATAGTGCTAAACGTCGTGTTCAAATTATTGGGACAAAGGAGTGGTTATATCTTCAATCACTAGAGAGTGAGGTTCGTCGTGAACGAGCTCGTGTATTGTTTACAGATGAAACGCCAGTTATTATCTTTTCTAAAAACTTTGAGATCCCGCAAGAGATGATTGAACTATCAGAACAAACGAAAGTTCCTTTATTACGAAGTGAGAAGGAAACAACAGTATTATTCACAGCAATCTCAAACTATTTAGAAGAAGCTTTATCTCCAATTGAATCAGTACATGGTGTATTAGTCGATGTAAATGGGATTGGGGTATTAATTACAGGAAAAAGTAGTATCGGGAAGAGTGAGACAGCTTTAGAATTAATTCATCGTGGACATCAATTAATTGCTGATGACCGTGTAGATATCTTTGAGAAAGAGCCAGGACTTGTTGTTGGACGAGCCCCAGAGTTATTACAACAATTCATCGAAGTACGTGGGATTGGGATTATTAATGTTGTAGAAATGTTTGGAGCTCGTGCTTACCGTCATAAAAAGCGTGTAACATTAATGATTGAATTAGAGGACTGGAATAACGAGAAAATCTATAATCGTATTGGATTATCAGATGAAACAACACGTCTGTTTAATACTGATATTACAAAGATTACAATTCCAGTACGCCCAGGACGTTCAATTGCTTCATTAATTGAAGTAGCAGCAATGAATCATCGCTTAAAAGTCATGGGGTATAACGCAGCAGAAGCATTTACAAATCAATTAAATCAATATATACAAACCAAGAGTAATAGTTAGTTCAGGTGAGGACATAGGAGCCTCACTTTTAAACTAATTAAAAATGGAGGAGATAGGTGTGGATCATTCAACGATTGAACCTTTAAATCGTGTGTTTTTACAACTAGGGCCAATAACAATTTACTGGTATGCCGTATTCATTATGTCCGGCGTAGCTTTAGGTCTTTTCTTAGCTATTAGAGAAGGAAAGAAAATGGGAATTAACTCAGAATTCTTTTATGATTTGGTTACTTACGGGTTACCTATTTCTATTATAGGAGCACGAATTTATTATGTTGCTTTTAGCTGGGATTACTATTCGTCACATCCAGAAGATATTATTAAGATTTGGCAAGGTGGAATTGCGATTCATGGAGCCATTATTGCAGCCTTTATCTTTGGATATTTCTTCTGTAAAAAACGTAAAGTTTCTTTTTGGCTAGTGGCAGATATTGCTTCAGTTAGCTTTATCATTGCACAAGCAATTGGTCGCTGGGGAAACTTTATGAATCAAGAGGCTCATGGGGGTGTTGTTCCTGGGGCTACCTTAGATGCTCAACGTGAATTTTTACAATCTTTGTTTATTCCAGATTTTATTGTAAATAATATGTATATTAATGAAGCCTATTATCATCCAACCTTCTTATATGAATCGTTATGGAATATGGTCGGATTCTTATTTATTGTCTTTGTTTTAAGAAAGTTACCGAAATTATTAGTGGGAGAAATTGCAGCTTTTTATGCGGTCTGGTATTCCATTGGACGATATATGGTTGAAGGGATGCGTACTGACAGCCTAATGTTAACAGAATCAATTCGTATGGCCCAATTTATTTCAATTACAACTATTGTATTAGTTCTGATTCTTGTCATATATAGACGCCTTGCCAAGAAGAACTTAATAACATATCAAAGTTTCTATGTGAAAAACAGTCATAAAGAGTAGAAAAATAAAATATGATAAGATAGAGATTAATAATCGAGGAGGAACAAATGCTAAAAGCTATTTTGTTTGATTTAGATGGAACGCTATTAAACACGAATAATCTTATTTTTAATTCTTTTTGCCAAGCGTTTGAAGAACTCCTTTCTGATCGCACATTGAGTGATGAAGAGATTATCGATTGTATTGGTCCAACGCTTCAACAGACAGGTGAAAAATATTGTCCGGAAAATCCGGAAAAGTTTGTTGAATGTTATCGTAAATATTATCAAAATAATCATGATGAGATGATTGAAGTCTTTCCAGGTGTTATTAAAATGCTAGAGAGTTTAAAAGGATTAGGATTAACATTAGTCATCGTCACCTCAAAGAAGCGTGATATGACGCTTAAAGGATTAAAATGCCTGAAGATGTTTGATTACTTTGATTTAATTGTTTCATCTGACGATATTCTTCATCCAAAACCACATCCTGAACCGATTGAAACAGTTTTAAAATATTATCATTTAAATCGAGATGAATGTTTGATGGTTGGCGATAATTCACATGATATTGAATGTGCGAACCACGCAGGAGTTAAAAGTGTTGCAGTTGGGTGGGCGATGCGAGGTGCAGATTATTTGAAAACCTATAATCCTACTTATATAATAAATGAAGCAAAAGACTTACTAAATGTTGTGAAAAAGGAAGGTGTTTAGAATGGAAAAGATTTATGATTTAGCGATTATCGGCGCTGGTCCTGCAGGAATGACAGCAGCTATTTATGCAGCTCGTGCTAGTTTATCTGTTGTGATGATTGAACGTGGAGCACCAGGTGGCCAAATGGTGAATACATTTGAGATTGAAAACTATACAGGATTTGAAAAAATTTCGGGTCCAGATTTATCGATGAAAATGTTTGAACATGCTCAAGCGGCAGGGGCAGAATATGCATATGGAAATGTAGAAAATGTTACAGTTGCTGAGGACGGAACAAAAATTATTGATTGTGGTGACCATACAGTTCGTGCGAAAACAATTATCGTTGCAACAGGAACAAAACATCGCTTATTAAATGTCCCAGGTGAAAGTGAGTTATCTGGACGTGGAATTTCTTGGTGTGCTGTCTGTGATGGAGCATTCTTCCGTGGGAAAAAAGTTGTTGTGATTGGTGGGGGAGATTCGGCTGTTGAAGAAGCTATTTATTTAGCTGGATTAGTAGAGAAGGTAACAGTTATCCACCGTCGTGATGAATTACGTGCTCAAAAAATCTTACAAGAGCGTGCTTTTGCTGATGATAAGATTGAATTTGTTTGGGATTCAGTTGTTGAGTCATTTGAAGAAACGAATGGGAAATTAGGAGCAGTAAAAGTTAAGAATGTTAAAACAGATGAAGTTTCTGATATTGAAGCAGAGGGTGCCTTCATTTATATTGGATTAGATCCAATTACAGATATGATTAAAGAATTAGAAGTAACAGATGAGGCTGGATATATCACAGTTGATCATGCAATGATGACGCCTGTTCCTGGAGTATTTGCAGCGGGAGATGTTATTAGTAAAGAACTTCGCCAAGTAGTAACTGCTGTTAATGACGGTGCAATTGCAGCTCAGTCTGCTTTCAAATATATTGAAACAAATCTTCGATAGTAATTAGAGATTATTAATAACTAACAAACACATCGCAAAATTAAATGTATCCTTTATATTAAGAAATTAATAAAAGTAATAAAAAGAAAACTTATAATCACTATTCATTTGATTACTAAGTTTTCTTTTTTATTTTTTGATAAAGAGGAGTGATAAAGTGGAATTTGTATTGGATGCATTCATCGATGCGCTAAAAATATGGCCGTTATTGGTTATAGTTTATGTTGTTTTTGAATTTATGGGAAATCAACGAACAACGTATTTAAAAAATCATCGTCTTGGTCCGGTACTTGGAGCTATTGGTGGATGTATTCCTCAATGTGGGGCTTCAGTAGCCGCTTCAAGTTTATATGCAGCTGGGAGCATTACGCTTGGAACGTTATTATCCGTTTTTATTTCAACTTCTGATGAGGCCATTCCGCTAATGTTAACGTATCGGGATCAAGGGGCGTTTATTATTTTATTGTTAGTGGTAAAGATTATTTATGCTATTTTGATTGGTAGCTTTGTGGATAAAGTTTTTGATGTCAAACCGAAGAGAAATACGTATAGCTTATTAAAGTGTTCAAAGGCATGTGATTGTCATGAATCTAATATAGTTATGAGTGCGATCCGTCGTTCATTAAAAGTAGTTGTCTTTTTATTTATTATGACTTGTTTGATGAATGTAGTTATTTGGGTTATTGGAGAGAATGTGCTTGAGCAGTGGTTGTTGAGAGCATATAAATGGCAACCTTTTATTTCAGCAGCTATTGGTTTAGTTCCTAATTGTGTTTCATCTATCTTGATTACGCAGCTTTACCTTGAAGGGATGATTAGTTTTGGAGCAGTTGTCGCGGGACTCTGTACAGGGGCAGGAGCAGGTTTATTAGTTTTATTTAAGGAAAATAGACCGATCTCGGAAAATTTAAAGATTGTTTGCGTGTTATACGTATTGAGTGTGGTTATTGGAGTGATATTAAATTGTTTAGTGATATTGAGTTAAAAGAATAATCATTGTATTAATTTTAACATATAATGTATAGTTGTTTTAGTATGATTATTTTTCTAATCACATGTAAATAGTACAGAGAAGTATACCATTCACTTGAGTCCACTATCATTTTTTCTATTTTCTTATTTATATGTTATAATATTCATAATGAAAGAGGGTGAAACGATGCGTGTAGCAAATAGTTTATTATTGAAAGATGATAAGATACTTCTTTTATTTAAACAAAGTCGACAAAAGTGGTTTTTACCAGGTGGAAAAGCTGAGTTTAGTGAAAATGTGCTTCAGACAGGTTGCCGTGAATTTTTTGAAGAGACAGGATTAAAGTTACAGAATGTGGAGCTAGGGGCTGTGACAACAGTTGTTGTTGAAGAAGAATCTAATCAAAAAGAATGGATGTTGTATACGATTAAAGGAACAGATGCAACTGGCGTGTTGAATAAGGTAAATCGTGAGGGAACGTTAGAGTGGCACGATATTGATAAAATTGATGAGTTACCGATGTTTGAAGGTGATCGTTTCATTATTAAGCATTTAATTAGTCATAATGGGCCGATGGTATCAACACAATTTTACACACCTTCGTATGATTTAATTAAAATTATATCAAGTTATGATGTTACGGTAGAAGCAGCGATTTAAATATTTTCAATAGAGGAAAGGGTATATCTAGATGAAAAAGATTAATTTATTAATTGTAACTGGAATGAGTGGCGCTGGAAAAAGTGTTGTATTAAATAGTCTAGAAGATGTTGGATATCATTGTATTGATAATTTTCCACCTAAATTGTTACCTAAGTTAACTGATTTGATTATGGGAACAAGTGAGCATGACGTTAATTTAGCTGTGGTTATTGATTTAAGATCATTAGATTTTGATTCCATTGATGAGATGTTATACTTTTTACAAGATAGTCATTTTGTTAATGTTCATGTTTTATATTTAGATGCTGATGATGCAACTTTAGTCAAGCGTTATAAAGAAACAAGACGCACACACCCATTATCACGTGATACAAATTTATTAGATGGTATTCATACTGAACGAGAATTATTAAAGCCGATCTTAGATATTTCAGATTTCAAGATTGATACAACAGGAGTAGCAGCTAAAGATTTAAAACAACAAATTATTACAAAGTATGGAAATATTGATAATGATTATTTCAGTGTGACTTTCATGTCATTTGGATTTAAACACGGAACACCAATTGACACGGATATTATGTTCGATGTTCGATTCTTACCGAATCCATTTTATATTGAATCAATGCGTCCACAAACAGGGTTAGATGAAAGTGTTTATGAATATGTTATGAGCTTTGAGGAAACAACGACGTTTTTAGCCAAGCTAATTGATTTGTTACAATTTTTAATTCCTAAGTATAAAGCTGAAGGGAAGTCGCAAGTGATTATTGGAATAGGATGTACAGGAGGACAACATCGTTCGGTAGCAATTGCGGAATATTTATCACATGCATTTGAAAATGATTATAAAACAAATGCAACACACCGCGATATTCACCGTGCGCATAAAAAGTAGGGGGAATAAGTATGGCAGAATATGATTTAAAAGTAGCGGTCATTGGTGGAGGAACCGGTTTATCAACTATTTTAAGAGGATTAAAAAGATACCCTATCGATATAACCGCAATTGTAACAGTAGCGGATGATGGAGGAAGTTCGGGTAGTTTAAGAACTGATTTTGATGTTCCCCCCCCAGGAGATATTCGAAATGTTTTAGTTGCTTTATCTGAAGTTGAACCGCTTGTACAAGAGTTATTTCAGTATCGTTTTACGGGAGAGACAGATTTAGCAGGGCATCCAACTGGAAACCTATTAATTGCAGCGATGACGAATATTACAGGAGATTTTGCTTCGGCTATTCAAAAATTAAGTGAGGTTTTAAAAGTTAGAGGGCGTGTGTTACCAGTATGTAACACTCCATTGTGCTTGTGTGCCGAGTATGATGATGGTACAATCATTCAAGGCGAATCGCTCATTCCTACAATCGAAAAAAAAATTAAACGCGTTTATTATACAAAAGAAGATGCAAGAGCTCTTGATGAGGCTGTGGAGGCTATTATGGAAGCCGATTTAGTCTTATTAGGACCAGGAAGTTTATATACGAGTATTATTCCAAACTTGTTACTAGTTGAAATTTCGGAAGCACTTGTAAAAACATCCGCAGAATGCGTGTATTGTTGTAATATCATGACTCAGCCTGGAGAAACGACAGGATATAGTGCATCTGATCATGTGCTTGCACTTCATGAGCATGCAGGACATGCATTTATTGATAAAATCATTGTGAATGATGAAGAAATTGATGATGAAACTTATGAGCGTTATTGTGATCAACATTCTGATGTCGTTTTAATAGATGAAAAAAAATTACATAAAATGAATATTGAAGTTATTAAAAGTCGTTTAGTTTCTTACAATAATGTAGGTGAAGTTCGTCATAATACGAAAAAAGTAGCAGCGACTATCTTTTCGTTATTATTAGATATAGAGGAAAAAAGGGAGGGGTGATACAATGTCATTCGCTTCTGAAACGAAAAAAGAATTAGTTCAAATCCAGTCAGACGATTGTTGTGCGAAAGCAGAATTATCAGCCCTTATTCGAATGAATGGAGTTATTTCATTATCAAATAAAGGTTTAGTTCTTGATTTCGCAACAGAAAATGCAGCTATTGCACGTCGAACGTTACAATTAATTAAGCAATTATTTGATACTGAGGTTGACTTATTATCGAGAAAGAAGATGCAACTTAAGAAGAATAATGTTTATATTATTCGCATTAAGAAAAATGCTCGTGACATTGCAACTGAATTAGGAATTATGTCTGATACGGGATTTGTTTTAGGCATTGCTAAAAATTTAATTGAGTATGATTGTTGTAAGCGAGCGTATATGCGTGGAGCTTTTTTAGCAGGTGGTTCTGTTAATAATCCTGAAACGTCTTCATACCATTTTGAAATTTTTACACTAGATGAAGAGCATGCAGAGGATTTGAAAGACTTGTTAAATGTGTTTGATTTGAATGCGCGTGTGTTGCAACGTAAAAAAGGATACATCACTTATATTAAAGAAGCAGAAAAAATTAGTGATTTCTTACGTGCAATTGAAGCGTATAATGCAGTGTTAAACTTTGAAGATGTTCGAATTTTTAGAGATATTCGTAATTCAGAGAATCGTCTCAATAATTGTGAAATTGCGAATGAAACTAAAACCATTGCAGCTGCTCAGCGTCAAATTGATAATATTGAACTAATTGACCTTGTTTATGGAATAAATTCGTTACCAGAACGTTTGCAGTATGTCGCCAATTTGCGATTAGAGTTTCCTGAGGAAAACTTAAGTTATTTGAGTGAAATTGCTACGGAACGCGGGATGAAGTTGACTAAGTCAGGGATCAATCACCGTATGCGTAAATTATCAGAAATGGCTGAGGAAATTCGTGAAAATCAACAAAAACGTTCAGAAGAAAATTAAAACTAAAGCGAGATGATTCTTATTAATCGTTTCAACTTAGAAACAGAAGATTAAGCCTTATTTGTAATATTTAATTATGGATAAGGTTTTTATTATATACAATGATAACTGCATATAATAATATAATTCGCTCATACTAAAGATGATTTTGCACAAAAATAACAACCGCTTACATTAGTGATAATCTTGTACTTGTGAATTAAAGTTTAGTATACTATAAATTAGATAAGATGAAGGAGGTAACATTATGACTAAAAAACCTGTAGCATTAATTATTTTAGACGGTTTTGGTTTACGCGATGAAACAGCTGGAAATGCAGTTAAAGCAGCTAAAATGCCAAACTTAGATCGTTTATTCAATACATACCCTCATAATACATTAGAGGCGTCTGGATTAGGTGTTGGATTACCAGAAGGACAAATGGGTAACTCAGAAGTAGGTCACTTAAACTTAGGTGCTGGACGTATTGTTTATCAATCATTAACTCGCATTAACTTAGCAGTTAAAAACGGTGAGTTAAAGAATGATCCAGTTATCGCTGAAGGATGCAAGCATGCATTAGAAAATGATAAAAAAGTTCACGTGATGGGATTATTATCTCCAGGTGGAATTCATTCTCACAATGAACATATCTATGCATTAGTTGAAGCTGCAAAAGCTCAAGGTGCAAAAGAAGTTTATGTACATGCATTCTTAGATGGGCGTGACACTGCTCCAAAATCAGCTTTAGAATACGTAGAAGCTTTAGAAGCTAAATTAGCTGAAATCGGAATTGGAAAAGTAGCAACTGTTTCAGGACGTTACTATTCAATGGACCGCGATAAAAACTATGATCGTACTCAATTAGCTTACGATGCAATGACTCAAGGAACAGGTGAAAAATTCGAATCAGCTAAAGCTGGTGTGGAAGCTTCTTACAAAAACGATATCTTAGATGAATTCGTTGTTCCATTCGTTGTTGATGCAAATGGATTAATTCAAGATGGAGATACAGTAATCTTCGCTAACTTCCGTCCTGACCGTGCACAACAAATCGCAATCGCTTTATCAAATCCAGAAAACGTAGCGAACTATGCTAAAGAAGGTAAGCCAGCATTAGATCCATCTAAAGGACCTAAAGATGTTTACTTCATCTCAATGATGTCTTATGGAGATGCTGTTAAAGGACCAGTTGTCTTCGGATTACAAGATTTAGCTAACACTTACGGAGAAGTTATCTCAGCAAACGGATTAAAACAATTACGTATCGCTGAAACTGAAAAATACGCTCACGTAACATTCTTCTTCGACGGTGGAGTAGATAAAGAAATCGAAGGAGCAACTCGTGTATTAATTAACTCGCCAAAAGTTGCAACTTATGATTTAAAACCTGAAATGTCAGCTTACGAAGTAGCAGACGCTTGTGTTGCTGAAATCAACAAAGATATTCATGATACAATCATTTTAAACTTTGCTAACCCAGACATGGTTGGACACACTGGAGTATTCGATGCAACAGTTAAAGCATTAGAAGCTGTAGATGAGTGTTTAGGTAAAGTAGTAGATGCAATCATCGCTAAAGGTGGAGTTGCAATCATCACTGCTGACCATGGAAACGCTGAAAAATTAGAAGATGAAAATGGTGGAGCTTACACAGCTCATACATCTAATCCTGTTCCAGTAATCGTAACTAAAGAAGGAATCGAATTACGCGACGGTGGAAACTTAGGAGATTTAGCTCCTACAATGTTACAGTTATTAGGTGTAGAACAACCAGTTGAAATGACAGGAAAATCAATTATTAAATAATTGATTTAATAAGTTATAAAAGGACGTTGCTAATGAGCAGCGTCCTTTTTAATTTATCCTGTGTTTTAGACAAATGTTGATATTTAAAAACATTGATATTAACTACTGTATCTTGTAGTTATCGAACAATGATCTAAGTAAATTAGTATGTTTTAAAGAAATATCAACACTCTTTTAAAACAGAACCTTAATTTGTAATTTTTTTAAAAATAAGGCCTTTTATTGTTAGTATATATTTATCACTCATCTGAGTTATTATAGTGATTAATCATTTTCATTTTTTAATTTGGAAAGGGGATAAAGCTCTTTAAAGATTTATAAGACTTCATCCGTAACCAATCTCTTTATAAAAAAGTTCTTCTTTACGAACCTCTCCATCAAACTAATCGTAGAGGACTTCTAAATCGTTTAAGTCTTTATAAGTAATAATATTAGCGTCGAGTTGAATCGTATCTGCAGTTGATTACCTTCATAATCAAATAAAGACTAGGTGTTAAAGACATTATACATCGTTTATAGGAGTTAAATAAGAGCCTTCCTTAATTTATTAGCTATTTTTCCTAATAAGAAAAATGTTTTTACCGATGAGATATCTAATTTAATAAGTTGTTTCTTTCATTATGCTAGCACTTTAAATGATTTAATCTTAATCTTTTGATTTAAGAGAGCCAGTTATTTTAAGTTAAAGTAGTATTTTTATTTTAAAAATAGGTAAAATGTGTTAAAATGTAATTGTAAAAAGCCAAGTTAGTTTAGTGGTAAAATAACGCAATGGTAATGCGTCGTCGCGAGTTCGATTCTCGCACTCGTCACCATTTTAGAATAATTGAGTCCAGCGTATGCTGGATTTTTTTATTTTTTTAATTTGAAGCATAAAAGTTGCTTATTTAGTTCATATTATTCACGGCATATAAATAAAACATTCGTTTTCATAATCACTGATGTGAACGTTATTTGGAATAGATTAGATTGGTTTAATTTATAAAAAAATAGCGTTTACAAATTAAAAATGTCTTTAATATGCAAAAAAATGTATTATAATAAGAAGTGTGAAAATTTTAGAAAAGAAGGAGATGTCATACATGCCTTATATTGTTGATGTATATGCTCGCGAAGTATTAGATTCTCGCGGAAATCCTACTGTTGAAGTAGAAGTAACAACTGAAAGTGGATCATTCGGACGTGCTTTAGTACCATCTGGAGCTTCTACAGGAATCTACGAAGCAGTTGAATTACGTGATGGAGATAAATCTCGTTACTTAGGAAAAGGTGTTTTAAACGCTGTTAAAAACGTTAACGACATCATCGCTCCTGAATTAGTTGGTATGGATGTTACTGACCAATGTGGAATCGACCGTTTAATGATCGCATTAGATGGAACTAAAAACAAAGGAAAATTAGGAGCTAACGCAATCTTAGGTGTATCTATGGCTGTTGCTCATGCTGCTGCTGATTTCGTTGGATTACCATTATACCGTTACTTAGGTGGATTCAACTCTAAAGAATTACCAACTCCAATGATGAACATCATCAACGGTGGAGAGCACGCTGACAACAACATCGACTTCCAAGAGTTCATGATCATGCCAGTTGGAGCTCCAACATTCAAAGAAGCTATCCGTATGGGAGCTGAAGTATTCCATGCATTAAAATCAGTATTACACGGTATGGGATTAAACACTGCAGTTGGTGATGAGGGTGGATTCGCTCCAAACTTAGAATCAAATGAAGCTGCTATCAAAGTTATCTTAGAAGCTATCGAAAAAGCTGGATATGTTCCAGGTAAAGACGTTATGATCGCTATGGACGTTGCTTCTTCTGAGTTCTACAAAGATGGAAAATACGTTTTAGCTGGTGAAGGTGGAAAAGTATTCACATCTGAAGAATTATGTGACTTCTACGCTGAATTATGCGAAAAATATCCAATCATCTCAATCGAAGACGGTTTAGACCAAGACGACTGGGCTGGATGGGATTACTTAACTAAGAAAATCGGAGATAAAGTGCAATTAGTTGGAGACGATTTCTTCGTAACTAACACTGAGCGTTTAGCTGAAGGTATCGAGAAAAACGTTGCAAACTCTATCTTAATCAAAGTTAACCAAATCGGTACATTAACTGAAACTTTCGAAGCTATTGAAATGGCTAAGAAAGCTGGATACACTGCAGTTGTATCTCACCGTTCTGGAGAAACTGAAGATGCTACAATCGCTGACATCGCAGTTGCTACAAACGCTGGACAAATTAAAACAGGTTCTATGTCTCGTACAGACCGTATTGCAAAATACAACCAATTATTACGTATCGAAGACGAATTAGGACAACAAGCTGTTTACAACGGAGTTAAATCATTCTACAACTTAAAAAAATAATTTAATTATTTTTTAAGAGAATGACTCTATCAAAACCTCTCTTCCTCCGACGAAGAGAGGTTTTTTTATGTATAAAAGTATCTTATTGTCTTAGATAATAGGTAATTATTTTTGGAAAGTATAAAAAATTGACTGCTATTATTATCGATCTGTATGATGGATGTCTTAGTACCGGAGTTTTTGATAGCTAAGGTTAATCCTAGAAATGCGACATAGATTTCACCTCATAGATATATATGAAGTTCTATCTTAAAATATATTCTTATTTTTTATCCAAAATAATACAATTATATTTAGAGTATGATAAACTAGTCATAGTTAAAACAAGGGGGAGTCTGATGAAACCATCACATGAATCTTTAAATTATAAATGGATTAATTATTTAATTATTTTGATTGGTGTACTAGTCGTTATCCATATTATTAAATTAATTTTCCCAATTCTTAAACCTGTTTTTTCAATGTTGAATATGATTATTTGCCCATTTTTAATTGTAATTTGTTTTGCCTATCTATTAAATCCACTCGTTGATTTCTTTTGCCGGTTAAAAATTAAACGTTCTTATTCGATCTTGATTACATTTATTTCAATTATTGGTGCAATTATCTATGCTATTTTTAGTCTCATTCCTTATTTAGTGGTTAACACTCAAGAGGTGATGAATCGAATTCCAGCATTAATGGAAAAGGTTCAGACATTACTTGATACGTGGCAATTTGATTATATGAATCTTTATGAGTACGATTTTAGCAAACTCTTTTCTCAAAACTCTCAATTATTTGAAATTTTTTCTAAGGTCTTAAATCAGATGGGGAATTGGATATCTTCATTTAGTAGTAGTTTTACCTTAGTACTAGGAATGATTTTTTTAGTTCCAGTTGTTTTATATTATATTTTAAAGAATTTTTATGAGATTCGAGATCAGATTAAGATTTTTTTAATTAAGCAGAAATGGAATAAAGTTTTTGAAGTATTAAAAGAATCAGAAGAAGTAGTTAAAGGCTATGTTTCTGGGACATTGTTAGTTTCATTAGCCTTATCAATCATTGCTTCGATTTATTTTTCAATTATAGGATTAGATAATGCCATCGTATTTGGAACATTAATCGGTTTTTTGAATATTATCCCTTATGTCGGTCAAATTATTGGAACGATTCCAGCTGCTATCTTTGGATTAATGGTTTCAGTTTGGACACCTGTTTATGTTGTTCTTGGAGTGATGGCCTTGAATTTTATTGAAGGGAATTTTATTAAACCCTTTGTCTTTTCAAAATCTATTGATTTCCATCCAATTATCTTATTAACACTTATTATTATTGGAGGACAAATTTTTGGAGTCGTTGGAATGATTTTTATTATCCCGATTGCAGGGATTTTAAAGATTGTTTGTCGTTATTCATTTGAAGCGTTAAAGGAATGGAAGCAAAAAGTTCGCGTATAGCGAACTTTTTTTGTCGAGTATTTAGAATAAATGAGAAGGCTACATATCGTCAGAATCCTTATCATACAGTTTAAAGACATTAAAAGGATTATAGTTGTAGTAGGGGGATCTGTTATATGGGAGTATTATTATTACAATACTTAGTTTTATCAATCATAGTTGTTGTATCATCCATTCGCATCTCATCCTGTGTGGATGAGTTGGATAAACAAACAAAAATGGGTGGGGCGTTAATAGGTGGAATTTTATTAGCAGGGGTGACATCGCTTCCTGAGTTAATTACTAGTATTTCCTCCACAACGATGTTAAATAATCCCGATTTAGCATTTGGTAATATTTTAGGAAGTAATACATTTAATATTTTTATCTTAGCAGTTGGGAATTTGTTTTTTATAAAAGCTATGCTATTTAATCATACTGGAAAATCGAATACAAAAACAAATATTATTAGTACGGTTATTTACCTCATTATTTTATTTAGTTTTTATAGTTTGACGATGGGGCGCATTGGTCATGTAGGTATTTCATCCATCTTTATCGGTATCTTATATTATATTAATTTAAGATTAATCTCAGATGAAGAAGACGCCAATAGTAGCTGTGATCAATCATGTTGTTCTTTACCTCTATTGATTTTTCAATTTATTTTTTGGGCTATCGTTCTTGTATTTTCGAGTCTGTTCATTTCTATTACAACAGATAAAATTGCTCAATCAACGGGAATTGGATCCTCGTTTATTGGAGCGATGTTCTTAGGAGTTGCAACATCCTTGCCGGAAATGACAAGCTTGATTAGTCTAATTCGTTTAAAGAATTATGATTTAGCAGTTGGGAATATTGTAGGAAGTAATTTATTTAATTTCGCCATTATTGCTTTGACTGATTTATTCTATTTATCGGGGAGTATTTTTGAAATTGCGGATACTTCTAATACATTACTTGTGATTGTTGGATTAAGTGAGTCGATTATTTTAACTTATATGCTGGTCAGAAAAGAAGTTAAGAATTTAATTTTATACGCTTTACCTTCTTTAATGATTGTTGGAATATATTTCTATTATATTGTCGCATCCTTAAATAATGGTTGAAATTGTATGTAGGATATGGTACAGTTTTGTTATAGTCTAAGGAGGGTTTAGGATGTTTCAATACGGTGTTGTAGATGTTTTATTTATGATTGTCTCTGTAATCCTAATTATTTTAGTAGCCTTACAAAGTTCTAAACAAGGGTTAAGTGATTCTCTTTCTGGTGGCAATAGTGAATTGTTTAAAAATCAAAAAGAACGTGGAGCAGAAGCCTATATTGTTCGTGCGACATATATCTGTTCAGTGATTTTCTTAATCTTAGGATTAATTATTTTTATGAAGTAATAGATGACTCATATTCAATTAGAATATGAGTTTTTTTATTTTTAGTCTATTTTTAATAAAGGTTATGTAGGGTCTAAGAGATATAAAAGGTATATTTGAGGAGCGTTTAAATGATGATCATTCAGCCGTTCTTTATTGTTTTGATTTAATATTTCTATGATCTTAGCCTACATTTAATTCCCTATATCAGAATGATTTTAAGTAATGAGATTAGTCACTTTTCGTAAATATTGGTTATTTTTATCATATAGAGATGATAATAGTGATATAAAATAAGCACATTTGTATAAACTAGTGATAGATAAGTAAGATGATGTACTTTATCTTATTGTAGTAAAAAATGGTTAAATGTTTGTTTAGTTATGATAGAATAGAAGTTATGAGTTGGAGGTGTGCTACTTGCGCAATACAGTATTAGAATTATTAGGGTCAAGCCAGTATGAGGCGATGACGATTGATGAATTAGTAGAATATTTACAAATTGAAGGAACAGATGCGTTTAAGCAATTTGTTAAATTAATGGTTGCCCTTGAAGATGAAGGGATTGTTGTTCGTTCTAAAAATGATCGCTATGATTTGGCGCGTGATTTAGGATATTATAAAGGAATTATTTCCATTCATCCAAAAGGTTTTGGATTTGTTGAAATTGATGACATGGATGATGTATATGTTCGTAGTGAAGATTTAAATGGTGCTTTACATAAAGATACAGTTTTAGTTAAAATCTTACCTTCTTCTAAAGGAGATAGTCTAGAAGGTGAAATCGCTCAAGTTCTCGAACGTGGAATGAAAGATTTCATTGGGACGTATTATGAAATCAAGCAGGTCGGTTATGTTAAACCAGATAATTCACGTTATCATGCAGTGGTAGCCATTCCAAAGAATAAAACGAAAGGCGCAGTAAAGGATCATAAAGTTCGTGTTCGCATTGTGGATTATTTAGAAAACAATGTTGTTAAAGCGGAAGTTACTGAGATTTTAGGTCATAAAAATGATCCAGGAATTGATATTTTATCAGTTGTATATAAGTATGATATCGTGCCTGAATTTAGTCCGGAAGCATTACAACAAGCAGCTGAAATTCCAAATGAACCAGACCCAGAAAGTTATAAAGGGCGTCGTGATTTACGTGGTGAAACCATTGTAACAATTGATGGTGATGATGCTAAAGACTTAGATGATGCTGTTCATGTTCGTATGCTTGATAATGGAAACTATTTATTAGGGGTATCGATTGCTGACGTTTCTTATTACGTCACAGAAGGATCACCATTAGATCGAGAAGCCTTCTTCCGTGGAACGAGTGTTTATTTAGTTGATCGTGTAATTCCAATGATTCCTCACCGTTTATCAAATGGGATTTGTTCACTAAATCCACAAGTGGATCGTTTGACAATTACATGTGAAATGGAGATTTCACCAAAAGGTGAAGTGGTAAGTCATGAAATCTTCCCATCAATTATTAAAACAACGGAGCGTATGACGTATAATCATGTGAATCGTATTTTAATTGATGAAGATCCAGAATTATGTGAACGTTATGCTACATTAGTTCCAACGTTTAAATTAATGTATGATCTTTCAAAAATATTACGCGAAAAACGTCATGACCGCGGATCAATTGACTTTGATTTAGAAGAGTCAAAAATTCTTGTCGATGAGTATGGATTCCCAATTGATGTGGTATTACGCCAACGTGAAATTGCAGAACGTATTATAGAGGACTTTATGTTAGCAGCAAATGAAACAGTGGCTGAACATTTCCACTGGATGGACGTCCCTTTTATTTATCGTATCCATGAGCATCCAAAACCAGAGAAGCTAGAACGTTTCTACAAATTAGCTCGCGCTTTAGGTTATGAAATTAAAGGAACAAAAGATCATGTTCATCCTAAAGCACTTCAAATGATTACAGAAGCTGTTCATGGAAAACCAGAACATGCCGCGATTAATACCATGATGCTACGTTCTTTACAAAAAGCTCGCTATAGTGAAGAAAGTTTAGGACACTTTGGATTGGCAGCGGAGTTTTATACTCACTTTACATCACCTATTCGACGTTATCCAGACTTAATTGTTCACCGTTTAATCCGTCGCTATTTATTTGATCAAGATTTATCAAAAGAAACATTAGATTATTACACTGCAATCATGCCAGAGATTGGTGAACAAACCTCAAAACGTGAACGTGATGCTATCGACGCAGAGCGTGAAGTAGAAGATATGAAAAAAGCAGAATATATGACTCAATTTATTGACGAAGAGTTTGAAGGTGTTGTTTCATCGGTAACGAAATGGGGAATGTACGTTGAATTACCGAATACGATTGAAGGGCTTGTTCATGTGAATGATTTAACTGATGACTACTATGAATTTGATGAGGATAACTTAGCATTAATTGGACGCCGTACAAAGGCCATTTATAAAATAGGTGATATTGTTAAAGTTGTCGTTGCAGCAGCAAGCAAAGAGGAGCGTACGATTGATTTCCAATTAGTTGGAATGAGTAAAAGTCGTCAAAGACGTGGATTCAAACGTATTGATACGCGTGGAACGTCATCTTCAAGAAATAATCGCTCTAAAGAGCGTTCGAAAGATAGAAAAGGGAATACAAAAGATTATCGTCCAGTGCGTTCTCGTAAATCATCGAAGCCATCGGACAGTACGTTTAAGAATCCTAAACCAAAACGTAAAAAATCAAAAGGATCTAAGCCAGTAGGGCAAGGGAAAAATAAAAAATAGTTTAAATGCTGAAAGGGAGCAAGGAAGTCATGATGAAGAAACTAAAATCAATTAAGTGGCGTAATGTCATTTTGTTCTTATTCGTCATGGTTGGTTTATTGGTATTAGCTCAATCATTTGTTCTACCAGATATGATTGGATGGAATGTTGACCGTGTCAAGCACTATGAGGCAGGCAACGATATTACAATTGTTTATCAGAATGTCTACTCTGACACAGTACCATATGGTACTGTTGCCAACCAGGAAAAATGTAATAAAAACGAAGATTGTGATGTTGTTTTAATATTCTCTAAAGGAGAAGATGTTTCAAGTCAATCGGAATCTGAGATTAAAGCTTACTTAAATCAGTTAGTGGAAGAACAACTAATTAATCCTAAAGAAATTGTGTATAATGAGCCACAATATTCAAATGATGTGAATCAAGGCTATCCTATCAGTTATGATGCTAATCCTTATGAAGGTATCATTGAAATTACTTTTTCACAAGGGCCAGAAATTCACGTCTATGATGCAACAATGGTAGCAGTTGGTGATATCTTGCTTCATGACACAGTTTATAATGATTTTCGCTTAGAAGAAGATACCTTCGATTTCAGCCCGTTATTGGAAAATGTAAAACCATATATTGAGCCAGCAGATTTTGGGTTTGCCAATCAAGAAACAAATATTGGAGGTGTTGAAGTTGGATTATCTTCTTATCCTAATTTTAACAGTCCTTATGAAATTGCAAGAGATTTAATTAATGTTGGATTCAATATGTTTGCTCGTGCTAATAATCATACGTTAGATAAAGGGGAATCTGGAGTTTTAGCTGCCGAGAAAAATTGGGAAATGTTCGAGGGAATTATTACGGCTGGATCAACTGATTCTAAAGAAAAACGTGATCAGATTTCTGTCATTGAAAAGAACGGAATTAAATTAGCTTTATTGGCCTATTCTTATGGATTTAATGGTTATCGTGTCCCAGACGATAAATCTTATTTAGCGAATGAGTTTGATTATGAACAAGCTGCGATTGATATTGAAAAAGCAAAAAGTGTCTCTGATGTGATTGTCGTTTCGATGCATTGGGGAGTGGAATATTCAAATACTCCAAGTGAAGCACAAATTGAACAAGCTCAATGGCTAGCCGATCAAGGTGTTCATGTGATTATCGGAAGCCATCCTCATGTGTTACAACCGATGGATCGTTTAATTGGGAAAGATGGAAATGAAACAGTTGTTGCTTATTCATTAGGTAATTTTATTTCAGGTCAGGTTGGACTTGAACGCCTAGTAGGTGGTATCATGAAGATTGATATTAACAAAACAACAATTGGTGATGGGGTCGAAATTGAAATAGGTCAACCTCAGTTTATGCCGACTTATAATTATGCTGAAGCTTCAACTAAAGGTTATCGATTAGTACCATTGATTGACTCTGCACAAGCTGAGTATTTTGAATCTATCAAAGCGTTAATGGAGACTTACTCACCAAATGTCGATGTTGTTGACTATATTACTTATGGTGAATTAGAAAAATAAAGTTTTTAAAAGGTGGTGAAGAGATGCCAAAAGGTGTGGGATCAACAATTGCTCAAAATAAAAAAGCTGGGCATGATTATTTCATCGAAGATACCTTTGAAGCGGGATTAGTTCTTCAGGGAACAGAGATTAAGTCAATTCGCGCGGGGAAAGTTAATTTACGTGATTCATTCGTTCGAATTGAGCGTAATGAGGCTTTTGTTCACAATATGCATATTTCTCATTATGAGCAAGGAAATAGATTTAATCACGATCCACTTCGTACAAGAAAGTTATTACTTCATAAACGTGAAATTGCTCGTTTAATTGGAGTTCAAAAAATGGGAGGATACTCTTTAATCCCATTAAAGTTATACATTAAAGATGGTTATGCGAAGCTATTATTCGGGATTGCTAAAGGTAAGAAAAATTATGATAAGCGCCAAGATTTAAAAGCAAAAGATGCTAATCGTCAAATTGAAAAAGCATTACGTGATCGTCAAAAATATTAATTTTAAAAAGGTAATACATTGGATTCCGATGTATTACCTTTTTTGCTTAGGGATATATTAATGGGTGTTTGTTGCTAATAAAAATAGGATGTGATTTTAATGAAGGAAAAAGTCATTATTATTGGGGCAGGGATTGGAGGATTAGCCACTGCTTTGAGATTATTAAATGCTGGATATGAAGTAGTTATATATGAAAAAGAAGATAAGGTAGGAGGAAGAGTTAATCGTATTCAGGAAAAGGGATATACATTTGATTTAACCGCCACGATTTCTATGATGCCTCAAGAGTTTTATTTGCTTTTTGAAGAGTTAGGATTGAGATTAGAAGACTATATAGAAATAAGCTATCCTAAATCGCTATATTATACCTTTTTTAAAGATGGAACCTATTATGATTTTTCTACTGATTTAATTAAATTAAATAGGCAATTAGAATCTATTTCTACTAAAGATGCAGTAGGCTATTTTCAATTAATGAGTGATATTTATGAGAAATATCAACTTGCTAATCAAGCGTTTTTAAGTCAATCGTGTGATCAAGCTTCATCATTTTTTACATTTAAACATTTAAAAGAAATTTTTAAGTTAGAACCATTGAGTAATGTTTATGATTATGTTTCTAAATTTATTAAGGATGAAAAATTAAAAGAGTATATCTGCTTTCAAACAATGTATATTGGAATGTCGCCCTATGATTGTTCAAGTATTTATACTTTATTACCAGGTGTGTCACAATTTTATGGATTACCGCATTTAAAGGGAGGGATGTATCGTCTTGTGGAAGTCATGGAGCAACTGATTAAAGAGTGGGGAGGAATTATTCATACGAATTCACTTGTTGAAAGTTTAGTAATTGAAGATAAATGTGTTTTGGGTATACAGTTATCTGATCGAATTGATAAAGGAGATTATATTATTGCCAATGCACAGGTACCTTATGTGATGCATGAATTACAGTCAATTATACGTCCAAAAGAATATCATTTATCATGTTCTGCTTTTATCTTATACTTAGGACTTAAACAAAAGCTTCCCATGTTAAATATTCATAATATTTATATTAATCAAGCATTTAAAGAAAATATCCAATCTGCTTTTGATGGAAAGTTACCAAAAGAATCCTCTTTTTATTTTTATGTTCCAAGTCGTATGGATGAAGGGATGGCTCCAACTAATGGTGAGGTGATTAATGTTATTATTCGAGTGCCTAACTTAAAGGCACAAAATGTTGAGTGGAATGAGCAGACTATCTTGTTATTAAAAGAACAAATTTATAAAGCTTTAGCTCAGGTAACAAAGATTGAACATTTTAACGAGTTAGTAGAAGTAGAAAAATACTTAACCCCAGTAGATTTAGCCACACACTTTAATTGTTATGAAGGGATTGCATTTGGATTGAGTCATGATTTAACCCAAACGAATTACTTTAGACCCCACCATCAAAGTGATGATTTAAAGCGATTATATTTTGTAGGTGATTGTACACATCCCGGAACTGGAATTTCCCTCGTTTTAAAATCTGCAAGACAACTTTCTAAACAAATATGTAAGCATATCTGAAAATCATCGAACATATACTTTTTGAGGTAGTGCCTATGATTGATTGTGCATCGTCAGAAATTAAGGGGGGGATAATATGTTAAAAACTGAAACACTTAACATTATCGAATTTAATAATGGTCAGCTAAAAAAGCCAGTTTTAATTAGATATACTATTGTCATTAATTCGAATGAATCACAACCTTATGATGAAGATGCCTTGAAATTAATTGGTTTCCTTAAAAGCTTACCGGAACAGTTTGAAACAATTGAGCTATATTATGAGGTTGCTGATGCTAAAATTACACATCTAGTTCGCCAAAGAATTACTGTGAAAGTTAATGGTGAATTATATTCGACTTATGTCTTGGATGATGATTTAGATTTATTTTTTAATCTATTAAGGCTTTTTAAAAATTATGAATATTATGTCGATGGGGATGAACAAAGTGTTAGCCCTATTAGGTTAGCCCAGGCTTTAAAGACCTATCAAATTTAATAATCTCATCAGGAAGAGACTCTAATTGTTCATGAAGGAGTCTCTTTTATACTTCATATTTTTAACATAGCTAGAAGTTTTAAGTTATTATTTAATCATAAATTTAATTATTTTATGAAATTATGGAACAATATACATAAGACAGTCGTCTAATTTAATGTAAACGAAGAGAAGTACCTAAGTAAAAACGAACTAAATAATGGAGGAAGTTAAAATGAAGAAGATTAAATTATTAATGATGACTTTATTAATTACAGTTTTAGCTGTTGGATGTAGTAAAGGTTCAGAACAAGGTGGAGAAACAGGTGAAACGTCACCAAAACAAATCATAACAAAAATTCAAGAAACATTATCAAAAGCTTATGATACACCTTTAGAAGATGGGGTATTATCTGGATATCATTTAACTGACATGACAAATGAAGAAGAAATGTTAATGTATGAAGGAATTTTTAATTCAGAAGATATTAAGTCAGGATATATTTTACAGCCTATGATGAATGTTAAGTCTGAATTAATCATTGTTGCAGAAGCTAAAGATGCTGAGTCAGTTGAAAATATTAAGGCTTCATATGAAAAAGTTTTATCAGATCAAGATGCAATGTGGTCTCGTTATTTACCAGATCAATATGAGTTAGTAAAAGCAAATAAGATTCAAACTCAAGGAAATTATGTGTTATACGTAACAAGTGAACAAGTGGAAGAAATTGTTAAAGTTTTCGAAGAGCAAGTAAAATAATAAATAAAGAAAAGTAGATTGGGTTTTGCTCAATCTTCTTTTTATATAATAGGAGAGGAGATGAGAATCATTGGTTTTTAGTAGTTTAGTTTTCTTATTTGTTTTTTTACCTTTAACATTAGTCTTATACTTTATTGTTCCACGTAACTGTCGTAATTTTATTTTATTAATAGTGAGCCTCATCTTTTATGCTTGGGGAGAACCTATCTATATTTTATTAATGTTATTTTCTACGGTGGTGGACTTTATTCATGGATTATTGGTTGAATATTATGCTGATCAACCAAAGAAAGCAAAGCGGGTTGTTTTATCATCAGTATTTATTAACTTAGGATTGCTTATGTTTTTTAAATACTCAGGCTTTATTATTTCTAATATTAATCAATTATTAGGGGCACAGTTTAATATTCCTTCTATTGCTCTACCAATTGGAATTTCCTTTTATACATTTCAGACAATGTCGTATACTATCGATATTTTTAGAAAGGATGCACCAGCGCAGCGAAATATTATTAGCTTAGGCGCCTATGTGACTATGTTTCCACAGTTAATTGCAGGACCGATTGTTCGATATCAGACTGTTGCCGATCAATTAAACAATCGAGTAGAGACTCAAGCCCGATTTGCTGATGGGGTTCAACGATTTATCATTGGACTTGGAAAGAAGGTTTTGTTAGCAAATAATATTGGTTTGTTGTGGGATCAAATTTCATCAACAGAGACCTCAAATCTTTCAGTTTTAACGTCGTGGCTTGGTGTGATTGCCTTTGGACTTCAAATTTATTTCGATTTTAGTGGCTATTCAGATATGGCTATTGGACTTGGAAAGATGTTTGGATTTGAACTGTTAGAAAATTTTAATTATCCGTATATTTCACAAAGTATTACTGAGTTTTGGCGTCGTTGGCATATTTCCCTTGGTACATGGTTTAGAGATTATGTTTATATCCCATTAGGTGGAAATCGAAAAGGGAAATGTCGCACTTATTTTAATGTCTTTGTTGTTTGGTTTTTAACTGGATTATGGCATGGCGCAAGTTGGAATTTTGTTTTATGGGGACTTTACTTTGGTGTGATCATTACGCTTGAAAAAGCCTTTTTAATGAAGTGGTTAAATCAGTTTCCAACAATCATCCGACATATTTATACGTTATTTTTATTACTTGTCGGTTGGGGGTTATTTGCATTTGATAACTTTACACACTTAAAAGCCTATTTTAAGGTCATGTTTAGCCTAGAAGATGTCGCACTGTATAATCAAATGACTCTTCACTATTTAACTTCAAATGCAATTTTATTGCTTATTTTAGTTATTGCTTCAACCCCATTATTAAAAGTGATTTATCATAAATTAATTCAATCTAAATATTCCCTCATTATTGAATTAATTATTATTCCAGTGGCGTGTCTCTTAATTTTAACTCTTTCCACAGCATATTTAGTAGATTCATCGTATAATCCATTTTTATATTTTAGGTTTTAAAGGAGGTAGGTGAGATGGAAGCTATAAAAAATAAAGTTATGATTAGCATATTTTTAATCTTTATTTTTGGTTTATCAATCGCAAACGTGGTTGATAAAGATCGTGAGATTTCTGAAACTGAAAATCGCCCACTTCAACAGTTCCCACAGTTTTCTTTTGAAAGTTTATTATCGGGAAGCTATACACAGAAGTTTGATAAGTATATGACTGATCAATTTGTCATGAAGGATGAGTGGGTTGGACTAAAGTCTGATATGGAACGTTTATTACAAAAGGGTGAGAATAATGGGGTTTACTTTGGGAAGGATGGTTATTTATTAGAAGTTTTTAAGCAGGAGGGTTCATACTTTGAAAAGAATTTACAAGCGATTAATATCTTTCATGATAAGATGCCTAACTTAAACACAACGGCTCTTTTAGTTCCTACTGCTGTGAAAATATATGAGGATAAGCTTCCGTTATTTGCCCCAACGTTTGATCAAGCTAGGATGTTAGAAACCGCAAAAAATGAGTTAACCATTGACTTTATGAATGCATATAATGTGTTAAATGAGCATAGAAATGAGTATATCTATTATAAAACTGATCATCATTGGACCACCCTAGGTGCTTATTATGTGTATCAACAACTCATGAATGAGTGGGGAATGACCCCTTATTTAGATTATCGAGTTGAAACAGTATCAACTGAGTTTTACGGAACATATTACTCAAAAGCTAATAATCATCATTTAAAACCGGATGCAATTCAGCTTTATATTCCAAACGATGAAGTTGAGTTCTCGGTTACTTGGGATGCTCAAAATGAAGCTTTGGATGGATTGTACAATTATGATTACTTAAACCAAAAAGATAAGTATTCAATGTTTATCAATGGCAATCATCCATTGACTATTGTAAAAAGTAGTATGAAAAATGGAAAGAAACTCATTGTTTTTAAAGATTCATATGCTCACAACTTTGTTCCATTTCTAGCGATGAACTTTGAAGAAATCCATCTTATTGATTTAAGATACTTTAATATGAATCCATACGAGTATATTCGTGAACATGATTTTGATCGTGCCTTGTTTTTATATAACTTATCAACATTCGGAACGGATTCTACTGTTGTTAAATTAAAAGCCTTTAACTAGTGATTTTAAGTTCGTTAATTAAAAGGGTGATTCTCTATACTGAATCACCCTTTTAATTATTTTTTAGCACTTTGTTTTTTTCTTAAATAGTTTTCTAGCATACTAACACCTTGGTACATAATGAGTGTAAAGATAGCTAAAACGAATACTCCCATCATAACGATATCAAGTTTGAAGACTTGTCCACCATAAACAATTAAGTAACCAATTCCGGCACGTGAGGCAATAAATTCCCCAACAATCACCCCAACCCAAGTCATCCCAATGTTAATTTTAAGAAGATTAATCATATTGATTCCGTTAGCAGGAAGAACGAGTTTAGTGAGAATTTGCCACTTGTTTGCACCAAAACTTTTCATTAGTCTGATCTTTTCTTCGTCAACAGTTGTAAAGTAATTATAAGCAGACATAATGGTAACTGTAATTGAAGTAATTACGGCAATCACAACAATCCCTTTTACACTGGCCCCAACCCAAACAATTAGAATAGGAGCAAGAGCAGTTTTAGGAAGAGCGTTTAAGACAACGAGAAATGGATCAAGAACCTTTGCTAATTTGTCAGACCACCAGAGACAAATGGCAATAAATAGTCCACCAAGTGTCCCTATTATTAATCCAACGAGTGTTTCATATAATGAGATTCCTAAGTGTCTAAAGATTTCTCCATTCTCGATATACTTAATTAGTAAGTTCCAAATAGCTGATGGTTTACTAAAAAAGAAGTCATCGATAAATCCGTAGCTCGCTAAAAGCTCCCATAAGATTAAAAAACCAATACAAAATAAGATTTGAAGCAAGTGAATGTGCCACGCTTCTTTTTTTATTCCTTTTAAATAATTAAGATATCCAGGAGATCCTTTAAATTCTTTCTTCATCATTTTGCAACTCCTTCCAGAACAAGTCGAAGTAATCTTTAAATTCAGGAGCTAATCTTGCTGTTAAAGGTGTTTTATCCCCTTCAAGGGTTAAAGTAATTTTGTGGACGCTTTGTATCGTTGTTGGACGATGACTTAGAACAGCAACTGTATCGGCTAAAGAAATGGCTTCTGAAATATCATGTGTCACTAAGATTGCTGTTTTATTTTCATTTTTAATAATTTTATAAATATCATCGGTCACAATTAGACGTGTCTGATAATCCAGACCAGAAAATGACTCATCTAACAGTAGGATATCTGGATTTAACGCAAGTGTCCGAATTAAAGCAACCCGCTGCTTCATTCCTCCCGAAAGTTCTCTTGGAAAGTTGTTTCTAAAATCCCATAAGTCATAAATCTCTAATAGTCGTTTAATTTCTTCCTGTGCTTCATTGGTTAATTTATGTTGAATTTCAAGTCCTAATGTGATGTTTTTCATGATAGTCCGCCATTCGAATAAATGATCCTTTTGAAACATATATCCGATTTTTTTTCCATGAGTATCAACTGAACCTTGAGTTGGTTCAAGTAAACCAGAAATGATATTTAAGATCGTTGATTTCCCGCATCCTGAAGGTCCAAGTAAAACTAAGATTTCTCCTTCTTCCACAGAGAAATTAATATCTTTAAGAATTTGTCGTTCTTCATCTAATGAATAAAAATCCTTATACACATGATTCATATCCAATATCGTTGACATATAAAGCCACCTCCATTTTGCGTATATGTCATACTATATAATATTAATCTACTAAGAAACTGTACCTAATGCCGGTAAAATAAAAAGATTTAGCTCTGTATAGTAAGAACCAAATCTTTTACTAAATTATTATTTTATGTTGGCAATAGCATTTTCAGCGTAGCTCGTATCCACGATTGCTTCATAAGGTGCACGATTATCTAATTGTCCTGCAAGTTGCATAATGTCCATTAAGTTATTAAGACTCTCTTCTGCTAAAACAGGATCCTCAGCCCAAGCGTCAATTGAACGATAACGTTCAACTACAGTGACCAAATCTTTTAGTTCCATATCAGGGAAAAATTCATGAATTGATTCGGCGATTTCTTCACTTGTATGAGAGGCTACCCATTGTTGACCTTTATAAATAGCGTTAGTAAAAGCCTGGATTGTGTCGCTGTTTGCCTCGATATAAGACGTAGTTGCACTATAGCAAGTGTAAGGAATGTTATCAGTTTGTTCACCGATTGAAGCAACGATATAACCTTTACCTTGTTGCTCCATTGTTGTAGCTAATGGTTCAAATAAAGTAACGTATTCAGCATCAAGACCTGTAAATGCACCTGCCATAGCATCAAATGAAATATCTGTACGAACATTGACTTCTGCCGTTTCATCATCCGGACGTGCATCAAGACCGTTTGCTTTAAGCACATATTCAAGTGTCATTTCGGGAACGCCACCTTTACGTCCACCGATAATTTCAGAACCGGATAAATCACTAAATTTAAAATCAGGATTTGGATTTTTGGAAACTAGGAAACTACCGTCTCGTTGAGTCACTTGAGCAAAGTTAATCGGTTGATCTTTTCCGCCTTCATTATAAACATAAATAGTAGCTTCAGGCCCCATAAATCCAACTTGTACTTCACCAGAAATTAGAGCTGCCATTGCTTTATCTGCCCCGCCAGCATTGATTAATTCAATTTCAAGTCCTTCTTCTTCGAAGAATCCTTCGCTAATAGCGACATAATGTGGAGCATAGAAAACAGAATGAGTGACTTCGGCTACTTTTATTTTTGTTAATTCTTCCGATGATTGCTGACACCCAACTAGAACACCAGTGAATAAAAACACTAAACTAAAAAATGTAAACAAGCGTTTAAAACTTTTCATAGGAAACCTCCTTATCGCCGAATTATTAATTCTCGGTCTAAGATATCCTATTACTTTTAGGCGAAAGTGTGAGTCTTGAAAAAGAGTTAATAAAATTTTTTGCTAACCTCATAATAATCGAGATATTGGACATAATTGTAAGAGAAAGTGGTATTAGTTAACAGAATTCGACAGGAGTTGATGAATATCTTAATTTTTCACCGGAATTTCATTGACTTAAACTAACATTATTCTTTAGAATACTAAATGAATGCAAAAAAATCTATCATGCAAAAAAAACAATAAAATTTTAAACGTATCCCTATAAAATGAGTCGTAAAAGGATGCATAATTTTTGGAGGTTAGTTCGATGGAAGTAAGATTAGAGGGCATTACGAAAAGCTTTGGCGATTTTACAGCAGTTAACAATTTGAATGTTACAATTGAAGATGGTACACTGGCAGGACTTTTAGGACCATCTGGGTGTGGGAAATCTACAACACTTTATATGATCGCGGGATTAGAAAAACCAACAAGTGGTCGTATTTATTTTGGTGATGAAGATGTTACAGATTTACCAGCTGAAAAACGTGGAATTGGTTTAGTATTCCAAAACTATGCTTTATATCCACACATGACAGTACGTCAAAATATTATGTTCCCATTAGAGAATGCCAAAGTTCCTAAAGCTGAAGCATTAAAGATTGCACAGGAAATGGCTGATTTAGTACAAATCGGACATTTAATGGATCGTAAGCCAGGAGAGTTATCTGGTGGACAACAACAACGTGTTGCTATTGCTCGTGCTATTGCAAAAAAACCACGCGTTTTACTATTAGATGAGCCATTATCTAACTTAGATGCTCGCTTACGTTTAGAAACACGTGAAGAAATTCGTCGTATCCAACAAGAAACAGGAATCACGACTATCTTCGTAACACACGATCAAGAAGAAGCAATGAGTATTACAGATGCCATTGTTTTAATGAAAGATGGAGTATTACAGCAAAAAGAAGCTCCACAAGAAATGTATCGTAAACCAGCTAACCAATTCGTGGCATCGTTTATGGGAACACCACCTATGGGATTCATGAATGGAAAAGTTGAAAATGGAAAGGTATTCATTGGATCGTCAATCTTAGGAGACGCTGAAGTAGCTAATGGAGATGTAGTTGTCGGAGTTCGTCCAGAATCATGGCGCCTATCACAAGAAGAAGGAATTAATGCAACAGTGAAAATGGTAGAAGTTATTGGACGCGATAAGTTAATGACAGTTGACATCGAGGGACAAAGTGTCCGTTGCTTAATTGATTCTGATAATGAAGTTAATGTTTCAGATGTTGTAAAATTAACTGTGAAACCACAAGCAATCCATGTATTTGATACAACTTCAGGTCATCGTTTAGGGTAGGTGGAAATTATGAAAAATAAAACCAATCTATCAAATGCGACTAAAACTACGATTAAACAAAATTTCTTAGGGTATTTATATTTATTACCAACTTTAGTCATTACTTTGATTTTCGTAGTTTATCCATTAATAATGTCATTCCGTATGGGATTCTATGAAAAATATAACTATTATACAGATGAAGGAACTGGATTCGGATTATCAACCTTCAAGTTTGTATTATCTGATCCAAACTTCCAAAAAGCATTATTGAATACTTTTTTAATTGTTGTTATTGCCGTACCAGTATCAATGGTTATTGCATTGGCTATTGCTTTATTATTAAATTCTGGGATTAAGGCAAGTAAGTTCTTCCAAGCGATTTATTTCTTACCTTATGTCACATCAGTAATTGCAATTGGGATTGTATGGAGTTGGCTATTCCATAGTGATTTTGGTTATATTAATCAATTTTTAAGTATGTTTGGTATAGAGCCTATTCAATGGCTAAATGATCCAAACATGGCGATTTGGGCATTAATTATCTTTAATATTTGGAGTGGACTAGCATTTAAAATCGTTATTTTCCTATCAGGTTTACAAAATATCGATCCACAATATTATAAAGCGGCTCAAATCGATGGGACACCAAAATGGAAAGTGTTCACTCGTATTACCTTACCTTTATTATCACCAACAGTATTCTTCTTAACGATTACATCAGTTATCGGAAGTTTTAAAGTTTACAATGAAGTATTCGCTTTATTCGGTGGGAAGCCAGGACCTGCTAACAGCTGTATGACCGTTGTATATTACATTTATGACATGTTCTACGGATCATCTCAAGTTCATAAAGCAGCCGCTGCATCTATCATCTTATTTGTGATTATTTTAATTATCACAGGAATTCAGATGTTAGTAAGTAAAAAATTAGTTCATTATAAATAGGGAGTGTGCTCAATGGAAAGTAATACAAAAAAGGTTACATCAGTATGGGCTAAAGTGTTAATTTACGTTGCGCTATCACTTGGAGCAATTATTATGCTTTTCCCATTTATTTTCATGATTTTAACGTCTTTAAAAACTTATTCAGAATCAATCGCTGTGCCACCAAAGTTATTACCAAATGTGGCTCAGTTTGAAAACTATAAAATAGCAATGGAGATGGCTCCATTTGATATTTATTTCAAAAATACAGTTATTTCAGCTGTTGGAAATACAGTTTTAACATTATTTGTTACGATCTTTGCAGCTTTTGCATTTACTCGTTATAAATTCTATGGAAGTAATACAATCTTTACGTTATTGTTAGCAACAATGATGGTACCAGGTGAAATGTTAATTATTCAAAACTATCAAACGGTATCAGCTTTTGGATGGATTGATACGTTCCAAGGATTAATTATTCCTTATATTGCAAATGTCTTTTATATCTTCTTATTGAGACAATATTTTATGCAAATTCCGGAACAGCTATATAAAGCAGCGAAGATTGATGGATGTAGTGATTGGAAATACTTATGGAAAATCATGATTCCAAATACCATTAGTGCGATTGTAACAATTGCAATTTTAAACTTCATTGCAAGTTGGAATGCATTCTTATGGCCATTATTAATTACAAATAATGATAAAATGCGTGTCTTAACTATTGGATTAACTCACTTTACGAATGAATCTGGTTCACAAGTTCATTTACAAATGGCAGCAGCGACAATTATCATTATTCCAGTTGTCATCATTTATTTATTCTTACAGAAATATATCATTAGTGGAGTTACTCGTGGAGGATTAAAAGGGTAATGATATGCTAAGAAAAAAATAGCTAATAGCGGGTATTAAAGGAAATAATCCTTTTATACATACATAATTCAATGCTAATTGAATAGGAGGACTAAAAAGTGAAGAAATTAATGACATCTTTATCACTTGTTGCTGGTGTAACAACATTAGCAGCTTGTTCAAGTGATAAAAAAGAACAGGCACCATCATCAACTGAGATTGTAACAACAATTGAAAGTCCTGTAACAATCGAATTTTGGCATGCTATGGCAGGAACAAATCAAGAAGCTGTTGATGCGTTAGTAAATCAGTTCAATACAACAATTGGGGCTGATAAAGGAATTACTGTTAAACCTGTATATCAAGGTCAATACACAGATTTAAAAACGAAAACAACAGCTGCTTTAAAATCAGGTTCAGCTCCAGCTATTGCTCAAGCATATCCTGACTGGGTTGCTGAGTATTTACAATCAGGAAATGTAGTAGAATTAGATCCTTATATCTTAAATGAAGAAGTTGGAATTAATGATTTTGATGATATCATTAAATCTTATCGTGATGAAAATAGCCAATATGAAGGTGGAAAGTTCTACTCTTTACCATTCAATAAATCAACAGAAGTTCTATACTACAATAAAACATTCTTTGATCAAAATAACTTAACAGTACCAACAACTTGGGATGAGGTAGAAGAAGTTTCTGCTAAAATCAAAGAATTAACTGGAAAAACTGCATTTGGTATTGATGCACCAGCAAACTACTTCATTACAATGGTACAACAATTCGGTGGACAGTATACAAACTCTAATGGAGACATCTTATTCGCTGAAGATGGAGCTAAATACGCGATTGAAGCTTTAGAGTTATTAAAACGTAATGCTGATGCTGGTTACTGGCGTTTACCAGGTGAAGATAAATATCTTTCAGGACCATTCATGAGTGAATTGCTTTATATGTACACTGGATCATCTGCTGGATACTCACATATTGCAACAGCTGACTTTGAAGTTGGTATTGCTCCAATTCCTCAAATCTCTAAAGAAACAGGTGCGGTTATCCAACAAGGTACAAATGTTGTTGTTTTCAATCAAAATAAATCACAAGAAGAGGTTTATGCAGCATATGAGTTTGCTAAATTCTTATCTTCATATGAAGGAAACTTAGCATTTGCAACAGCAACTTCTTATTTACCAATTCGTGAATCAGTTATTGCTTCTGATGCATATCAAAAATACGTAGCTGAATCTAATGATCAAACAAAAGTAGTTGGACCAGAACAAGCTGATTATTACTTCTATGATCCTTCATTCTTCAAAGATACATATTCTTCATACAATGTTCGTACAGCAGCTGAAAAAGCTGTTGAAGCGGTTGTATTAAGTGGAGTATCTCCAGAACAAGCGATTCAAGAAGCTGTTAACTCTTTGAAATAATTACTATTTTTAATGCACAAAATAGAGGTGGACTTCTACCTCTATTTTTCTTTATAATTTAAAATAAGGAGGATTAAAACTATGACAATTCAACAACAAATTATTAAGAAAATTGAAGAATTTGATACAATTATTATTCATCGTCATGTTATTCCTGATGGAGATGCATATGGTTCATCATTTGGATTAGCGGAATTAATTCGCACAAGTTTTCCAGAAAAAAAGGTATATGTAGTTGGTGAAGAATTAGATTACCTAAAATATGTAGGGACAACAGATAAGATTGAAGATTCAGTTTATGAGGGTTCATTAGTTATTATTACTGATACATCAAATGCAGCACGCATTTCAGATGTACGTTGGAAGTTAGGAGCATTTAAGATTAAGATTGACCATCATCCATTCTCAGATGAATATGCAGATATTGAATGGATTGATACATCATATACATCAACTTGTGAGATGATTACAAGCTTATTAATTGAAAATAATTTAGAAATTAATGATAATGGGGCACGTTGCCTATTTAATGGAATTGTTTCGGATACAGGGCGCTTCTTATTCCGTGGAGTAAGTGAGCAAACTTTACGTTATGCAGCACAACTATTAAAATATGATTTTGATATGATTGACTTATATTCAAATATGTACACACAATCTAAGTCGATGATACGTTTTAAAGGGTATGCTTTATTAAACTTTGAAGAAACAGATAAGGGTGTTGGTTATCTTAAATTAACAGATGAAAAATTAAGAGAACTTAATATAGATGAAAATTCAGCTTCTTCACAAGTTAATACACTAGCGAATATTGAGGGAATAAAAATTTGGGCATTCTTTGTAGAAGATAAAGAAAATAATGATATTCGAGTAAATTTACGTTCGAGTGGAGCTGCTGTAAATGAGGTTGCAAAAAAATATGGTGGAGGTGGCCATGTTCAAGCCGCTGGTGCTCGTGTAAATAGTTGGGATATGATTGATCAAATGATTCAAGACTTAGATGAATTGGCAAAAAAACATTAAGGAATGATAAAATGAAGATTTTAATTACAAATGATGATGGTATTAAAGCTCCAGGAATTCATACATTAGCACAAATTGCTTCTAATTATGGTGAGGTTTATATTGTAGCTCCACATACTAATAATAGTGCTGTTGGTCATGGAATCACAATGCGTCGCCCATTAAAGTCTTATCCTGATTCGATTAAAGGAGCTACTTTAGCGATTGGTGTAGATGGTACGCCTGCTGATTGTGTAAAGTATGCTTTAGCACATTTAAAAATAAATCCTGATTTAATTTTATCAGGAATTAATGATGAGCGAAATGTGGGGACAGATGTTTTATATTCTGGAACGGTCTCAGGTGCTATTGAAGCTAATTTATGTGGTTATCCTGCCATGGCAATTTCAACAACTAACTCAAATTTTGATATTGTGAAGTCATATTTTCCAGCCATTTTTGAAAAGTTATTATCACAAACATTATTAACAGATACGACAATTAATATTAATTTTCCCTCATTAGAAGAACCTAAAGGGATCAAAGTTGCAACTGTTGGTATTAGTCGTTATGATGAGTGTTATGTCGAAGAACAAGGAGGACATCGTTTATCAGGTCCATTAATCGATATTGATCAACCAGAAGAGACTGATGTTAAATCGATTAAGAATGGTTATATTACGATTACACCATTAAAATTTAAATTATATGATGACGATAAAATTTTTGAATTAAGTAAGTTATTTTAATAAAAAAATTCCCGGGAAATAATTCTCCGGGAATTTTTTTATGGGGACATCTTTGTAACGATGCTCATATACTCATTTTTGAATTTGTGATATGGATTCGACAGAGATGAGAGATATTGACAAAAATCGTCATATTTATCAATTACAAGATCGACTAACGATTGATCAATCTTTGATTGAGCTGCTAATTCAGATAATATATTAATAATTTTATCCTTTGGGAAGCTTTCTTTATAACTTCTAGCGGCCATTAATGCTCCCATAATATCAGCAACAATAATAATTCTAGCTGGAATAGATAGTTGGTCTTTTTTTAAACCAAAAGGATAGCCTGTCCCATCTAATTTTTCATGATGATAAGACGCATATTCTTGAACGTCTCGGCTTCCTAAATTTTCTAAAATTTCGTACGTAATAGTAACGTGTTCTCGCATAATCTCCATTTCTTCATTAGTTAACTTTCCTGGTTTCTCGAGAATATTAATTGGTGTAGAAATCTTTCCAATATCATGAAGCATTGCTGCTAATGAAATTTTTTGAACCATACTATGATTATAATTCATCTTTTGGGCTAAAAAATTTGAAATAGCTGATACCATAATCGTATGTAAGACCGTACACTCACTACGTAAATCAATCGTATAACTAATCATAGATAAATATTTAATGGCATTTTCGGGTGATTGAATTGACTTAGCAAAAAAATTACGAAGCAATTGTTTAAAATAACCTGTTTGAATATTGTCTATTAAGTTTTCCTTTCGATTAATTTCGTGAAATTCTGAAATGAATTGACTATCGATTTCTGTATTTAGTGAGAGAAAGAAATCTTCAATTTGCCAGCTATAATTAAAGAAAATACTCATTCGATCGATAAAATAAAGAAGGGATGTTTCAGGTTTATATGGAGATTCGTAGCTCTCGTAATCTGAATGATGATATAAAATTATATCAGATAAATGCGAGATGGGGGAAAAATGTTTAATGAATAATGCTCCATAAATAGCATGATCATATGAAGGTGAATCAATATTTAGAAATTTATCAAAATCTTTGGTTTTATAAGAACCAATGTCATGAAGTAAAGCAATGGTAACTAGATCATATAATTCTTTTTTAGAATAAGTCCCTCTATTATCTAGTAATCGCCAATATAAATAGGCTACTTGAGACGGGTGATCATCTATTCTAGCATCTAGGTAGGAAAAACATTTTTGACAGATTAACATAATATTTTCAAGTGTAATTTGATTCATAACTATACCTCATAGTGTTTTTCTTATATATTAACACGAAACGAATGAGATATGTTGATGATAAATCCAATTATTGTAATAAAAGTATCTGTTTTTTGTTATTACAATAATTTAATGTGTTGTCAATAAAGAAAAGTGTCATCACTTTATAAGAAATTATATTAGAGGAAGAATTGTCATCTTTTTAGGTAAATTGAATGAATCAAGAATCTGCTCCAAGATAGATATTCCTTGCACAATCTGTTCTTCACTACAGGCAGCAAAACTTAAACGAATATACTGTTCGGTTGAAGTGTCTTGACTAGCGTTGAAAATAGAGCCTGGCATAATTAATAAAGATTGCCTTTGACAGGCTTTACAAAAATCTTTTGATTGAATATAAGAAGGTAATTTGATCCAAAAATGTAAGCCACCATTTGGTTCTAAAAAACTAATCCCATATTTTTTTAATGAATTTAAACCGTTTAACATAAGTGTATATTTTCTTTTGTAAATTGCTTTCATTTGTTCAATGTGTTGATCCCAATCTCCCTCGCGTAAATATAAATCAACAGTTCTCTGAATTAAACCAGATGATGAAATGTCCGTATGATGTTTAGCATTCATAATCAATGTGGATAATTGAGGTGGAACTGCGATAAATCCAATTCGAAGGCCGGGCATCATGAGTTTAGAAAAGCTTTTAATATAAACTACTCGATGATAAGTATCAAGTGATATAAAGTTGGGTTTAGCTATAGATGAATCATAGCAGATTTCAGCCATTGAATCATCTTCAACAATATAGAAATCATATTGTTCAGCTAGTTTAATAATTCGTCTAAGCTTTTCTTGAGAGTAGGAAATAGTCGATGGATTTTGAAACTTACTCATCAGGTAGAGTAATTTAGGATGATGTGTTTGAAGAAGGTGTTCCAGTTCTTCAAGATTTAATCCATCCTGTTCAAGAGAGACTTCTTTGATTAGAACACCTCGTGATTTAAAAGCAGCAAGGGCTCCTGTATAGGTTGGATTTTCAACGATAATAGTATCACCAGAATTTAATAACACTTTCCCGATGATATCAATTCCTTGTTGCGCTCCAGATACAATCTGAATATATTCAGGAGCAATATTAATCATATGATGGCGTTTCATGTAATGACTTAAGCTTTCTCGTAATGGTTCATATCCATTACTTTCATGATACCCAAAGGCATAACCTTGATCACGATCTAAAACAATATTTAAATAATTTTTAAAAGCAGTAATAGGGAAGATACTTGGATCTGGGGTGGCGCTTGCAAAGTTAATTTCATTTGCACGTAAATGAATCTGTTGCTGAGTCATTTGTTTCATTGGTATATCTAGAACATGAGTTGAAGTTTTGGGTGCTTTTTCAATGATGAAGTAGCCACTTCCCTTTTTAGCCTGAACTAGACCGTTCGTTTCTAACTGTTTATAGGCAGAGACGATCGTAACTGTATTAACGCCTAAGTGAGAAGCCAGTTTTCTAATTGAAGGGAGTGGAGTATTGGCAACTAGTTGTTTTTGATGAATCATTTGAGTTATTTGATTAGCTAATTGCATATACATTGGATTAGCATTATTTTTATCTAAGTGTATCGGTACAGGGAACATTGTTATCATTCCTTTTTATTTTATATTGACACTAATAGGATAAAATTGGTATAAATTAAGTGAACTATCTAACGTTATTCGAAATTGTTTCGATACAGTTATTATAGGAGATAGTAAACATAATGTAAAGGGGTTTGAAAAATGAATGATCGTTATCAATTAAATAAAAACTTGGCTCAGATGTTAAAGGGTGGAGTTATCATGGATGTTGTAAATGTTGAAGAAGCAAAAATTGCTGAGGCAGCAGGAGCAGTAGCTGTTATGGCTTTAGAACGTGTTCCATCTGATATTCGTAAACAAGGTGGAGTTGCACGAATGTCAGATCCTAAAATGATTCGTGAAATTCAGGAAGCAGTTAGTATTCCTGTTATGGCGAAAGTACGTATTGGCCATTTGGTTGAGGCGCAAATTTTAGAAGCGTTAGAAATTGACTATATTGATGAAAGTGAAGTTTTAACACCAGCAGATGATGAATTCCATATTGATAAAACTGAATTTGATGTTCCATTTGTTTGTGGAGCTAAAAACTTAGGAGAAGCATTACGACGTATTGGGGAAGGTGCGTCAATGATTCGTACAAAAGGTGAGGCTGGGACAGGAAATGTTGTTGAAGCGGTTCGTCATATGCGTACAATGAATAAAGAAATTCGTGAAATTCAAGCAGCTAGTAAGCAAGAATTAATGACTATTGCTAAAAATATGGGGACACCATATGATTTAGTTTGCTACGTTCATGAACATGGAAAGTTACCAGTTGTAAACTTTGCAGCGGGAGGAATCGCGACACCTGCCGATGCAGCATTAATGATGCAATTAGGATGTGACGGTGTCTTTGTAGGGTCTGGGATTTTTAAATCTGATAATCCACAAAAACGTGCAGAGGCAATTGTGAAAGCAACAACCTACTATAATGATCCTAAAGTGATTGCAGAGGTTTCAGAAGGTTTAGGAGAAGCAATGAGTGGAATTGATGTTCGTCAATTACCAGAACATGAGCAATATGCAAAACGAGGATGGTAAGATGATAAAGGTAGGAGTATTAGCAATTCAAGGGGCTGTTGCTGAGCATCTCGAGTTATTAAATCAAATCCCAGATGTATGTGCTCAGGAAGTTAAATACCTTGATGAACTTAATGAAATCGATGGCTTAATTATTCCAGGTGGAGAAAGTACGGCTATTGGACGGTTATTAAGAGATTTTAACTTATTACAACCATTAAAGGAGCGAATACTAAATGGAATGCCTGTGTGGGGAACATGTGCGGGAATGATTTTATTGGCTAAATCTTTAGAAAATGACCCGACCGTTCATCTTGGAGTCATGGATATTACTGTTGAGCGAAACGCGTATGGAAGACAATTAGGAAGCTTTACAACAGAAGTTGAGATAGAAAAGATTTCTTCGAATAAAATCCCTTTAGTTTTTATTCGAGCGCCATATGTTACTCAGGTAAAATCTGATGTTGACATTTTATTAGAAGTCAATGATCATATTGTAGCTTGTCAACAAAAGCAAATGTTAGCAACTTCATTTCATCCAGAGTTAACAAAAGATACAAGTTTTCATCGCTATTTTATAAATATGATTAAGCAAAAAGCCTAGAGAAATAATCTTTAGGCTTTTTTAGATTGGAGAATAGATTTGAAAGATAACTAAATACTAATAATATCTATAAAGAAAGTAAGTGACAAATATGAGACAATTTGTTGGGAAGCTTGCGTTTTGTTTAGTTTTTATTTTTTTAATGATATTAGCTATTTTAGAACATGAAGCGATTCAACCGGTTATGAGTCAGGCTGTTTCAGAATTTCCTTCAATCCAGTATATTTCTCAAAAAGAGGCTGAACAGTTAATTACTAAGACAAAAGGGATTGTCATTATTGATGTTAGAAATAATACGGAATACATTCAATCTCATTTAGAAAATGCAGTTAATATTCCAATGCGAGAACTTAATGAGCACCTTCCTGAATTGGAAAAGTATAAAGATAAACCTATTGTTATTTATTGTGATAAAGGTTATCGTAGTAAAACTGTAGCCATTCAATTAGAAGCTTTAGGCTTTAAAAGGTTATATGTTATAGAGGATGGTATTGGATAAAAGTATCTCTTTGTTTAAAGAAGGGATTGAAGAGGTAATTCTTATCGAATTTAAAAGACTAAAAAAACCTGAGAAAATAGGCCACTTTGGTGTTTTTTACTCAGGTTTTTTTATGTTTTTATGATTTTTAAGATGAAAACTTAATGGTATACTCTTTGGCATCATCCTCTATGTAAGAGGTGCTTTTTTTAGGTTTTAACTTTTTAAATAAAATAAGAAAATAACCCTAACAAAATTTGAAGTTATTAATATATTATACTGTAAGCTCAAAGGAAAAGGAAAGGAGGCGGTGAAATGGAAAGATGGAATTCTTATAATGTAGAAAATAATGTGAACGAAATCAAAACATTTGATCCTTCCGTTCAAACATTTGAGCCTACTCAGAATGAATTACTAGAAGTCAAACATTCTGACTCTATAAGATGTGACATTCCAGTTATCGTAACAAGAGTTGAACATCATTATTACTATCATCAGTATATTTACAAACCAATCAAACAAAGAGAGGTACATTATTATCATCATGGTCAACGGCAAATGAAAAATCTTTGTCAGAAAGGTCAATTTATTGATGAGCAATAATCGCAGAAAATATATTATTGACATTAAAGGAGACATAAATTATGAAACAATATGGTTATTCACGTTGCATGGATAAAGAAGAAAAATGGTATCCAGAAGAAAAAGAAGATAGATACTTCGAAAAAGACGATGACTACTTCGATAAAAAAGAAAAATGTTTTGATAAAAAAGAAAAATGCTTTGACAAAGAAGATGACTACTTCGAAGAAGAAAAATGTCAATGCAAAAAACAACGTCGTGAAAAAGAATGCGAACGCAAAGAAAGATGCAAAGTTGTTGTTGAACCAACTGTTTATTGCAAAGAAGAAAAATCTTTCCGTCATTGTGTAAAACACATTGTACCAGTTGTTTGCAAAGAAGTTGAAAATCATCATTTTGATCATGAATATGTAATTGAGAAAAAAGTTATTAAAGAAAAAAATCGTTATGATCATGGTCGTCGCAATGAAGACTGGTGTAAACTTGCTGGATGTGGATGTGGCCGTGAACGTGAACGCGAATACGATCGTAAAGACGATTGTGATTGCGAATAATCTGCTCTCTTATTCAATTTAAGACTGGACCGACTCGGTTCAGTCTTTTCTTTTGTTTAATTAAAAAGTCATTCATTTGGTTTGATTAATATATAAGCAAGGATCAATTTTTTCCATTGTGAAAAATTGGTTGGTTTTATTGTGAGACTGTGTAAATTTTTTAATTCTGATGTGGTAAATGGAAGCTATTCATCTGTTTCTATATAGATAGTATTAAATTTATCTTCCTAATAAAAAAAGCAAATGGAATCCCCATTTGCTAGATAACATATAGATAAATGCAAAGGAAATGATAGAGACTACCGAGCAAGATGAAAATATGAAAAATCTCGTGGAAACCTAAATGCTTAAAAGTAAGACATTTTGGTTTAATGGCATAGATGATTCCGCCAATCGTATATAGAACGCCTCCAATAATTAAGAGGAATAGGCCAGGACCACTTAATGAAGTAAGCAGCGGCTTAAATACAAATACAGCTAGCCATCCCATAACAATATAGATAGATGTGGATAGTGTACGAGGACAATTAAACCAAGCAAGCTTGAAAATAATCCCACAAATCGCAATTAAAGTGACAATACTGAATAGAATCCATCCTGATTTCCCATTCAATGCAATTAAGCAAAAAGGAGTATATGAACCAGCAATTAAAACAAAGATCATACTGTGGTCAAGCCTTTGTAAAAAGTTAATGACTGTATCTGAAGAGATGACCATATGATAAGTAGCTGATGTTGCATAAAGTAAAATCATACTAACCCCAAAAATGGTAACCGCGATTAATCCAATAACGGTTGGATTATCCAATGCGACCTTAACAATCATCGCAATTAAGGCGATCAAAGATAAAATAGCTCCTGCTAAATGGGTCAATCCATTAATTGGCTCCCTAATGAAATTGTTCATAACTAATCCTCCAAACTGTATTATATAGTATTTCAAACTAGATAATGAGATATTAAAATTATATGCCTAACTTAAAGGGGTGTCAACAATCTTTCGTATGAAATATTTAAAGAGAAGTAATTGATTTATTAATTGTTCATTTCATAATCTCATAGGCAAAAGAATGACCGATGAAAAGGGAAATATTAATCATAATTTTTACAAAGAATCAAAGTATTATAAGCAAAAAATGTGAATACATTTATTTGGAAAAATAGTACCGTTTTTAGCGAAAGTCCTGTGATTTATAAGTGGAGAATAAAAGGATAATTTGATAAAATGGGGGAGTAGGGTAGACTTTTAGACATAATACCTAATAGGTAGGAGTGGAGGATTCTATGGCCGTAACAAAGGAAACTTATCAAGCATATTTTACAATTTTAAAAGAAGAATTAGTTCCTGCTTTAGGTTGTACAGAGCCGATTGCAATTGCTTATGCCAGTGCAAAAGCAAGAGAAATTTTAGGTGATTTCCCAGAGCAGATTATTATTGAATGTAGTGGGAATATAATTAAAAATGCTAGATCAGTTGTCGTACCAAATACCGGAAACTTAACAGGGATTGAAGCAAGTGCCATTACCGGCGCAGTTGCTGGAGATTCATCAAAAGGATTAGAAGTTATTGAAAATGTTAATGAAGAACAAATTAAACAAGTTGCATCACTATTAGAAGCTAAGTTATGTAAAGTTAAATTAATTGAAAATGATGCAAATTTACATATTATTGTAAAGATGATAAACGGCGATCAGTCGTCATTAGTTGAGTTAATTCATACGCATACTAATATTAGTCGTTTAGAGAAAAATGGAGAAGTCTTACTAGAAAAATCTTTTAATAAAGAAGATTTTAATTCTGCCTTAGCTGACCGTTCCGTTTTAAATATTGCAGATATTTTAGAATTTGCGCAAACCGTTGATTTAACAGACCTAAAGGATATGTTAGAACAACAAATTAACTATAATTTAACGATTGCTGAAGAAGGATTAAAAAATCAATATGGTGTCAATGTGGGTCAAATGATTTTAGATTGCTACGGTGATGACGTCAAATCTAAAATGAAAGCTTATGCGGCAGCGGGATCAGATGCTCGTATGTGTGGATGTAGTTTACCAGTTATGACGACATCAGGAAGTGGAAATCAAGGAATGACAGCTTCCTTACCAACAATCATTTATGCTAAGGATAAAGGATTAACAGAGGATGAGATGTATCGTGCATTAATTTTAGCGAGTTTAGTAACCATTCATCAAAAAACATTTATTGGTCGTTTATCCGCCTATTGTGGCGCTGTAAGTGCAGCTTGTGGAAGTGGCGCGGCTTTAACATACATGAAAGGTGGAACACTTGAACAAATCGAAAATACGATTACAAATACATTAGCGAATATCGCAGGAATTGTTTGTGATGGGGCTAAGGCTTCATGCGCAGCTAAAATTGCCTCAAGTTTAGATGCTGCAATTATGGGCCATTATTTAGCAATGCGTGGGGTTGCTTTTGATGAGAAATGTGGAATGGTTCAATCAACAATTGAACAAACCATTGAAGCATATGGACGTTTAGGACGAGAAGGAATGAAACAAACGGATATTGAAGTATTAAATATCATGCTAGAAAAATAAATAAGAAAAGGACACTAAATAATAAGTTTAGTGTCCTTTTGTGTGCGCCCGGCATGGGTAT
>NZ_JAMQUS010000026.1:0-81897 GCF_025594995.1 Turicibacter sp. GALT-G1 | reverse complement strand
TGGCGCGCCCAAGAGGAGTCGAACCCCTAACCTTTTGATCCGTAGTCAAACGCTCTATCCAATTGAGCTATGGGCGCTTATTCAATTTGTCTCATCGACTTGTATTAGTTTATCACTGTTGTCGAACCTTGTCAAACACTTTTTAAACTTTTTTTATGGCGCGCCCAAGAGGAGTCGAACCCCTAACCTTTTGATCCGTAGTCAAACGCTCTATCCAATTGAGCTATGGGCGCTTATTTAATTTGTCTCATCGACTTGTATTAGTAGTTTATCACTGTCGTTGAATTTTGTTAAAGCTTTTTCCTCAATCTATTATTGGCACTTTTATGAATCTTATACTACCTATTATGTATTATTACTATTTTCATAATAAAAAACCACTCTAAGGATAATTATTCTTAGAGTGGTAACTATTAATAAGAATCAAAATTGATTTTTATCTTTTTATGTTGTTGAGATCCCGCTGCATAAGCAATTGTACGAACTGCATTTGCTATCTTTCCTTGTTTACCAATAACACGTCCTAAATCTTCTTCATTAACCATGACTTGAAATAAAATGTATTCTGCCTCACTTGGAAATTCTTTTATACGTAGATCCTCTTGATGTTGAATAAGCGGGCGAATCAAGTTTTCAATTAATGAAATATAGTTCACCGTTGCTTTCATCATTATTTAGAGTATTTTTCGTTGTGGAATTTAGTCATAATTCCTTCAGCTGAGAATAAAGCACGAACTGTATCAGTTGGTTGTGCTCCATTACGTAACCATTTCATTGCTAATTCTTCGTTGATTGAAACGATAGCTGGTTGAGCAACTGGGTTATATGTCCCGATTACTTCGATGAAACGTCCGTCACGTGGACTTACTGAGTTAGATGCTACGATACGGTAGAAAGGTTTTTTCTTAGAACCCATACGAGTTAAACGTAATTTTACCATTATATATTCCTCCAATTATATTCAAATTTATACTGTTAAGTATTTTCCCTTAACACGACATTTATGATTATAACAGGATGAAAAAAAAGTGTCAAGTTTTTTTACTTAACACCTTTAAATTTATTTTATTGCTTCTAAAACCTCAGGTCCTAGTTCAATTTTCTGAATGCCATGAAGATTTTTAATTTTAGATATAATGCTATCTTTTTGTTTTTCATTAATATATAAGCACACATAATTCATCTTTTTCGAAACATAAACTACATGCCCAAATTGCGATAATTTCTGTTGTACACTTGATTTTCTTGTATACACAATAACTTGAATTCGTCTTTGATCCAATTCCTTTTCCTCCTAAAGTTTAGCGTGAACAATTCCCGCTACCACATCCACATGCCTTATTCTTCTTTTCAATTTTGAATTCTATTGTTTGAGAGATATGTTTTGCTATTTCATCTAAAATTGATTGAATCTCTTTCTCACATGCTTTAAATGCTTTAATAGAAGGATTTTGAAACAAGTTAGATTTCGCCTCAATCAACCTTTCTGAAACGTCTTTATAGTCAGGATGATATTTACCTCCATATCTTTCTACATCTGCATAACTTACTTTTGCTTTTTCAAATTCGTTTATTAATTGAAGAATCTCTAGATTATTGTTTATTTCATGTTGTAGTTTTTTATAGGTTTGACAAATTGGAAGTGATAAGATTTCATCACCTATTGCTTCACATAATTCTATGTATTCACTATTATTTAACAATTTAACCACCGTCTTTAATTATATCATAACCCTATTATATTGACTAATTAATTGTATTTTACTAATCATCTCTTTTAAATGTGAAATCTAAAAACAAAAAATCATGTTAATTAATGAATCACTTATACAAAGGCTATGTTTTAAAATAATGTTGATAATTAAACTTAAGAAAAAAAGAGTCTTTCAATAAAATGAAAAACTCTTTTTATTTTCCTAAGAATCACGTTGGAGATATGGCTTATTCCTCAATTGCTTAAAAAGAAATATTTCAGCAAAAAATAAAAAATAAAGATAGTAGTACATAAATTTAAATTCAACTTCTTTTAAATATGAGTAAGTAAAACCATTTAAAAAATACAAGATAGTAAATATCAAAATGAAAGTAATGGGCAACTTTTTATTTTTAAATAAATTTGTTGCACAGCTAATTCCTATTAAAAACAAAAGTAAGCCGTAAAAAAGTTTATAAAAAGGATTCTCTATAGCAATGAGAATAAGTGGATATTGAAAAATAATCAGAAACAAAAAAATCATTAACAGGGGCATCAAAAAAAATATATTTATTAACCAAAAGTTACGAGGTAGCGAAGTCTTATTCCTTAAAGATTTAAAAAAGATATAACTTAAATATGGGGAAATTATATACAAATCAAAGTAAAATAAATACTTAAAAAGAATAAAAGCGAATAGGATAATAGCAACTCCTATTTCTCCGTGAAATAATCTTGGAACCTTAAATATTTCTAATGATGGGAATATTAGATTAAAAATGAAGATAAACGTTGGTATAGATGCTAATAACGGTAAAATTAAAGAAAATACTTTATTAGCAGTAGTTTTTAATGTCATTTCTTTCCCCCCTATCAAGATTTTATTATCCAGAAATAGTATACGATAATAACCATGAAATAACAATTAACAATTTTCTTAACTTTTTAATCTAAACAAACACAGGTTTCCTTGAAAGAATTTCTTCAATTAGAGTGCCTGCATATGTCGCTTGCGATTGAATATAAGCTTTCTGAATTTTCAGAAGTTCTTTTTCATCTTTAAAAAGCTCAATCCACTTGAACCATTTTAAGTAACTATTTAGATGCTTAGTTGAAACCCCTCTAAACTTTTGTAAGAAAGCTTTAAAATTACTATGAAAAGCATTGATATGTTGGATATGATAAATATCTTTCTTGTATTTTCCTGATGGAATGGCTTTATGTTCTAAATCTAATTGAGAAGCTAACTTTCCATATCCATGAGCGCTATCCGTACACAAAATAGAGTGAGGTGCAATATGACCTTCAAAGAACCGTTTTAGATTATCATATTTTACTCGTCCTGTTCCAAGCATACCAATTAAAATATTACCTGTTCTATCTAATGCTGTTCCAATACAAACTTGCTCATTTGATAATCCACGTTTACCAACAGATTCTCCACCACGTTTACGTGAGGGTCTTGGCATTGTAAATCGTTTGCTTTTAGAGTGGTTTCCTTTATAGCTATAACGAAGATAACACTCATCTGCTTCAACTAATCCGTCAACCTCTCCTGTTCCCATAAATGAACTGAGAGCATCTAAAATTTTATGTCGCCAAAAGAAAGCAGTAGCGATGTTGATATTACAGTGCCAAGCACATTGGCGCAAACTGTATCCTTTAATCATACATTCAATATAATCAATCCATACTTTTGTTTCTTTCTTTGAATAAGAAGTGGGTGTTTGCGTTTGTTGACTAAAAGATTTACCACAGTTACGACAAAGATAACGTTGATTTCCTTTGAATTTACCATTCTTTACGATATGGTCATCATGACAAAAAGGGCATTTATATTGCCCTGATGAGTATCTGGTTTCTTGAATTTCGGTTTGAAGTTTAGATAAATCTGATTTAAAGATTCTTTTTTCAACTTCAACTAATATTTCTGGTAAATCAACGGTTGCTACCCGATGTAAAAGTGCTACAATTAGTGACTTTGACATGAATTAAACTCCTCAAACATTTGTTCTATCACTATTATAATGGATAATTAAGGGTTCATTTATACAAATTTTGTGTAAAATATCAACACTCTTCTAAAACAAAGCCTATACAAAAAACGTCTAATTAAAAATTAGACGTTTTTTGTATACTTTGCTTCCCTTATCCTCGTCCCAAATGTGTTGCTGGAATTTCCTAAATATCTATTTATTATTAATCATTTTCAACATAAATTGTGCAAAATTAAGTTGTTTTTCAAATTTTTGAAGCCTAGTTGGTTGAGATTGTTTTTTTATTGTTTCAATCTCATTCACAAATTCTTGATATCTCTCCGGATTACGATTTAACTCCTTATACCATAACGGATACATTCGAATATAGTCTCGTTGTTCAATATTATTTACAATCTGATACATAATATCCATATCTTCATCTCCTAATCATCAAACTTTGAAAATAATCCAGGGAATGATTGTCTTTGACTTGCTGCTGCGCCTAAAGATGCACCAGCTCCTCCACTGTTACCACCTTGTAATGACTGGAAGATTTGTATAAATTTTTGAACGGTGCCCATTGTTTGTTGAACTTTATTCATATCCATTTTTTGAAGATATTGAAAAGCCTGTGTCATCATCTCTGCACCGGTCATCGTACTATTACCGGATGATTTTGTTTCGGTGTTTGTTTTTGCGTTGTTACTATTATTATTCGTAGCTGGCGTTGTCGAGTTACTAGATTCATTCGGAACTTCTTTGTATTTTTCCCACTGGCTATCTTCTTCGCCGTATAGATACCATTCTTCATAGATTGATTGCCATGTAGCTTTTCCATTTCGAACATCATATTTTAATCCTGGATATTTACGCACGAATTGTTTAAATTCATCTAATTGACTGTCCACTTTATTTCACCTCGCTACACTTAGTCACTATATTATATATAGTTTAACAATTATTAAGTGACTATAATTTGATTATTCTTAAGAACAATCGCCTCCTCTTACCATTATCATATGAAAAAAGCCTTAGTCTGTGACTAAGGCAATTAAGATATTTAAGCTTTAGGAAAAGGAACAACTTTCATTTTTAAATCGTGTTGCTTTTTCTCTTTTAATTTTTTTTCTTTAGCAGCTCTTTCCATTGAAATATTCAGGTAAATACCGATTCCTATGAAAAGAGAAACTAAACTGGAACCTCCATAACTAATAAATGGCAAGGTTACCCCAGTTAATGGAAATGCTCCACTTGCTCCACCTAAGTTAATAAGGGGTTGTACTAAGAAAATAGCTCCAATACCAATACTTGCAATTGAGCCGTAGAGCTCTTTACACTTGATAGCTGTGAAGAAGCAACGCATGGCAATGAAAAAATAAATGACCATAACGACTAAAATCATCCATACCCCTAATTCTTCTGCTAAGATCGTTGAGATCATATCATTGTGAGGTTCTAACACATAACCATATTTCTGTGTACTATTTCCAACCCCTACGCCGGTCATTCCACCTAAAGCAATCGCTGTATATCCCATGACATTTTGGAACCCTTTAGCATGATTAAATGGATCTTTCCAGACAGCAAAACGCTCTAATTGATAAGGAAATACTTTTGACATGATGATAAATCCTATTACTAATAAACATACTCCGAAGTAAAAGATAGGTTTAAACGCTTTCCATTTAACTCCTGTCGATAAAAACATAATCAGGCCTATAAATCCAATAATAAGAGCTGATCCGAAATCTGGTTGAATTAAGACTAAACCAGTACATAATCCAATGTAACAGATGACAAAAATAAAGCTTTGCCAAGTAATAGACCAATTAATCCCTTTACACGTTTTTAAATAATAGGTTCCTTTTCTCACACGATAATCTACTAACCAAGCGACTGCCATGATCATACCAATCTTTACAAATTCTGCAGGTTGTAACTTGAAGGATCCAATTCGAAACCAACTCCTTACTTCGGAGCTTTCAGATCCTCTTGCAAATAAAAGGGTTATAACTAAAAGAAACGGACAACCAATAACAGCTAATGGACTTAACCTTTTCAAAGTACGATATGGAATTGCTATAACACATAACATTGCTATTATTCCTGCAATCCCCATGATTAATGTTTTTATAAATAAATTAGAGGGATCGCCCTTTACTCCGTTATAGATAGAAATACTCGTAATACTATATACCATGATTAGACCTATTCCAAATAAGATGGCGACTAGAATTAAGGTGATTCGATCTATTCCCTTTATACGTTCAAAGAAATCAGTACTATAATCCTTTAATATTTGAAGTGGCTTTTTTTTAATTCTATTTTTTTTAAAATTCATCCAACCTCTCCTCCTAATGTAAATAACTACATATGCTGTAATAATATTCTATCACGATTAGGGCTTTAAAAAAACTTTATCTTTCGACAACAATTAGGTATTTAGCATGAACCAACTTTGAATTCGAGCGTATAATACAGTGTAATCAGGAATGAAGGAGGGATAAATGATGTACAATTACGGAACAGGATGTAACTATAACTACGGAGGATATATTGGTGGATATGGTTATGGTGGATATGCACCTGTTGCTTATCAAGTACCTACTACTAATGGAAGAGGTCACAATTTTGCTCTTATCCTCGTATTATTCATTCTATTAGCGATCATCGGATGTTGTGGTGGATTCGGTGGAAACAATACTGGCTGCGGTTTTGGATTCTAAATCATCCTTTGTAAACTGATTGAATCGTCAAAAATGATTAATAAAAAATATTAACCATTTTGAGCGTATTACGTATGATATATTGAGGTAATCATCTAAAGGAGGAAATTTAAATGTATAATTATGGATATAACTGCTATACACCTTGCTATTCTGGAGTTAACTATGGTGGAGGTGCTGGATATGGCGGAGGTTGCGGTTTCGCTTTCATCTTAGTATTATTCATCTTATTAGCAATCATTTGTAGCTGTGGTGGATTTGGATTCGGTGGAGGTTGCGGAAACGGCGGATGCGGTTGTGGATGCTAATCCATCCAATTCACTGAGTTAAATGACATATAGTGGGGTAAAGGCTCTCTTCCGAGAGCCTTTTTATTTTTATCAATGATTAAAAATATGTCTTTTTCCTAAAATTTATTAACCACTGTCGACATTTTTGCGTATGATATCTTGAAGTCAACAGAATGAAAGGAGAATATATATGTATAATTATGGATATAATTGCTATGCACCTTGTGCTCCAGTAGCACCAGTGTTAAATAACTGTGGTAGAGGTTGTGGCGGATTTGCCTTCATCTTAGTGTTATTCATCTTGTTAGCGATCATCTGTGGTTGTGGATGCTTCAACGGCGGAGGTTGCGATGGATTTAATAACAACTGTGGTTGTGGGTGCTAATTAAGTGCCCCTCCCTCTTTTAGAGGGGCATGTAGTGACTTGGTCCGTTTAATCATTTTTATTTGAATGATTTAGTTTGCACTAACCTTTTACTTCCTCTTACGTATGATATAGTGAGCCCTAAATAAAAAGGAGGAATTACTCATGTATTACAATGGAGTAGGTTATGGCTGTGCTCAACCTTGCGTACCTGTCGTACCAGTTGCAGGATATGGAGGAGGATGTAGTGGAGGTTGCGGTTTCGGTGGATGTTGCTGTGCTTTCATTTTAGTTCTCTTTATTCTAATCATCCTCTGTGGTTGCGGATGTGGCTTCGGATGTGGTGGCTGTGGTTGCGGCGGATGCGGTTGTGGCTATTAATTCATAAATGAATCATTCTAATTCATTAGAAATGATGAACGAAATTAATCAAACAGCGTATTATATATTAGGTGTACAAACAAGGAGGTATGTAAAATGTGCTGTGGAGAAAATAATTTTGGTAATGGATGTGCATTTTTCCTAGTTCTCTTTATTTTACTTGTTATTATCGGATGCTGCTGCTGCCGTTAATTTCTTAATAGTGTGAGTAAGGGAAAAGATAATTAATTATGATAAATAAGAGGTGTTTCGGCACCTCTTTTGTTTTATTTTAATTTCCTTTTTTGTCCCATTAGCCAAATAACTATTTGTTTGTTATAATAGAAACTAAGTTAGAATGGAGGGTTCTTAATGATCACTATGAAAGACATTATTCGCGAGGGACATCCAACATTAGCAAAAGTAGCTACTGAAGTACCAATCCCGTTAAGCAAAGAAGATGTTAAATTAATGAATGACATGCTACAATTTATTATTAACAGTCAAACACCTGAGATTGCTGAAAAGTATCAATTACGTGAAAGTGTTGGTTTAGCAGCACCTCAGTTAAACTTAGATAAGCGTATTATTGCTGTGCATACAGAAGATGAAAAAGGAAAACTTTATTCATTAGCATTAGCTAATCCTAAAATCGTTAGCTACTCAGAAGAAATGACTTATTTACCAATGGGTGAAGGATGTTTATCTGTTGACCGCGAGGTTGAAGGATTAGTTCCTCGTTACCGCCGCATCACTATTCAAGGGTATAATGCGAAAGGTCAACTAATTAAATTCCGTTTACGTGATTATGTGTCAATTGTCTTCCAACATGAAATTGATCACTTAAATGGTCATTTATTCATTGATCGTATTAATCAAGATCAACCTTTAGCACCAATCCCAAATGCAAAACCATTAGAATTCTAAAAAAAAGACCGATCTTAAATCGGTCTTTTTTAATGTACACGTTGTGGTTTCTTTACGTATAATGTCATTAGTTTTTTCTCAGCATTTTTATCTTTTCCATATGAGACTGCTTTTTCATAAGCCTCCATCGCATGATAGTCATCTGCTAAGTAATTTTCATAAATTACCCCCAGGTTATAATATAATTCACCGGCATATTTCACTGGGGTTCCTCGTTTTTCAATCAAGGCGTCTGCTTTTAAGTAATACAATTTAGCAGATTTATAGTCTGATAAGTGATAGAAGTAAAGATGGCCAATATTCACATAAGTACTTGGTGTTTGATCATCAATTTCTAACACGCGAAGATAGTAATCTAAAGCCGCTAAATAATTTTTAAAAATTTCTACATTTAAATAAGCGAGTGCATTTAGCGCTAAAAGGTTATTCGGGTTAATCTCTAAGACGCGTTCATAGTAGTGAACAGCTTGTTTATGGTTATCTAATTCAAAATCATAGATATTGGCGATTTCTAATACAAGCCCTTCTTCATTTTTAAAATAAGGTAAGGCTGAAATCAGGACTTCTACCCCACTCTTTGGATCGTGTAAGTCATGGGCATATAACGAGCGTAACCCATGATAAGAAACTAAAGAGTATGGATCGAGTTTAATCGCTTGTCGATAATATTCAATAGCTTCTTCATAAGCTTTGAAATGATGTCTTAAAATATGGGCATAGTTATGACAAACGAGTGTATTGTCTGGCTCTAATCGAAGTGATTCCTCATACGCTTCTTTCGCGTCATCAAATCGATCAGCACGAACGTAAGCATCCGCTAAGTTGGCCAGTGCTGTAGCGGGATTCGTTGATAAGCTCACTGATTTTTCAAAGTATGGAATAGCAGTTTCTGCATCTTGCTTATATTTAATATAAAGACAGCCTAAGTTATTTAAGTTACGTGCATGATCGGGCTCAAGCTCCTCTACTTTTTCGCTACATTTAAAAGCTAGTTCAACATCATCATTTAAATCAATGCAAAGTTCAGCTAAATTGAGATAGGCATCTACATACTTCGGGTCGAGGTCAATCGCTTTTTCATAACATGTGATGGCCTCTAACGGCTGATTTAAAAATTGTTCATATAAAATTGCTAGATTAAAATATAGCGTCGGTGAATCTTCATGATAGGTAATCGCTTGACGATAATACTTCTCTGCTCGTCTGTAATCTTGATACGATTCAATAGAAATAATGGCTAACGCATTATAGACAGCGGCTAGGTTTGTTTGACGATCGAGTTGCTCGAGAAGCAGGGATTCTGCTTCATCAAAGCGTTGTTCGTCTAATAGTTGTTCAATGTATTCTAATGGCGTCGGTTCACTCATGATGAATTGCCCTCTTCTTTCCTTATTATATAGTATTAAAATAAACCTAGTGTTTCACAGGCATAATAGATTCCATTTTCATCGATTCTTTTTGTGACAAAGTCAGCATGCGCTTTAACTTCATCGCTTGCATTTCCCATCGCTACTCCGATGTCAGCTAGTTGTAACATTTCGATGTCGTTATGACCATCGCCAAAAGCAATGATTTGTTCTGGCTTCTCTGATAAATGGTTGATTAATTGTTTAATTCCTTCAGCTTTTGATCCATTTAGTGGCACAATATCAGCTCCAAAACTTAACCAAGGAACGAAACGAAGGTCGTTTTTGAATGTTTCAGGTAGATGCTTGAAATCATCTGAGAAGTACCATGCTTGAAGAATAGCCTCTTTCTGATGAATGTTTTCAATGATTTCGGGTAATGGCATTGAAACCCGTTTAAACGATTCAATCACATCATCATTCATTCCTGTGACAGTTGATCGAGTGGCTGATAATAATCCAATGACCATCTCTAATTTATTTGCTTCTTGAATTAAATTTTCAACAACTTCAGTTGGAATGGCATTTTCATAAACGACTTCCCCATGATGTGTAATATGTTGTCCATTGGCCGTCACAAATGTACTAAACGGTAACTGTCTAATACGTTCGTCTACTAAAAATAAAGCACGTCCTGTAGCAACGGCTAATTCATGTCCCGCTTCTTTTAATTTTTGGATGGCCTCAATCGTGCTCACTGGAATTTGATTGATGTCACTTTGTAAGAGTGTACCATCGATATCAAATAAAATTAAACTTTTCTTCATCTTATCTCACATCCTTCATGTTAGTATGTCAAAATTTTGTACTGTTTCATTCATCATAGTAAATTTATTACATAATTTCAAGTCCTAATCTGTTATATTGACCCGATGTAATGGTATAATAAGTAATGTTGGTTGTAGACTTTAATAAGATTTTGATTTGAAGATTATTTTTTCGACCTTTTATGAATCTCGTGTTATAATGTTAGCAGGATGTCCAAACTAAGTTAAGGACCAGAGACGTTTTAGGGAACTATTAATTTGCGTAAAAATGGATTAATTTTTTTGAAGAAATAACAATTACATTTAATGAGAGGGCGTGTACTATGAGTCAACGTAAAAAGAGCTCTCACTTTAAGCCAAATGATGTGGCAATTTTCGCACTTGGTGGTTTAGGTGAAGTTGGGAAAAATATGTACTGTGTTCAGTACAAAGATGAAATTTGTATTATTGATGCGGGAATCAAGTTCCCTGAAGATTATTTATTAGGAGTCGATTACGTGATTCCAGATTATCAATATTTAATTGATAATCAAGATAAAATTGTCGGTTTATTTATTACTCATGGTCATGAAGATCATATCGGTGGGATCCCATTTTTATTACGTCAATTAAAACTTCCTAAAATTTATGCTGGTAAATTAGCAATCGGACTTATTAAAAATAAATTAGAAGAACGTAAATTATTGCGTCAAGCCAACATTGTTGAGTTTAATTCTGAAACGGTCATTAAATCAAAACACTTTACATTTGAATTCTTCCGCACGAATCATAGTATTCCAGATTCTTACGGGATTGCGATTAAAACACCTCATGGAACCATCGTTCATACAGGAGATTTTAAATTCGACTTTACCCCAATCGGACCACCAGCAGATTATGCTAAAATGGCACGTTTAGGTGAAGAAGGTGTCCTATGTCTTTTATCAGATAGTACGAATAGTGAATTACCAATTTTCACGATTTCTGAACGTCGTGTTGGAGAGAATTTAGGAGATACGTTTAAAAAGATTAAAGGGCGTATTATTATTGCGACCTTTGCATCAAACGTTCACCGTGTTCAACAGATTGTTGAGGCTTGTGTGGCTACGAATCGTAAAATTGCCATTTTCGGTCGTAGTATGGAAGCCACAATTAAAATCGGTTTAGAATATGGTTATATTCATTGCCCAGAAGATACGTTTATCTCAGCTAATGAAATTAAGCATTTACCACAAGAGGAAGTCACAATTTTATGTACTGGTTCTCAAGGGGAGCCTTTAGCTGCACTTTCTCGTATTGCGAATGGAACACATCGTCAAATTCAAATTATTCCAGGTGATACAGTGATTTTCTCATCTTCACCAATTCCAGGAAATGCTTTAAGTGTTGGTCGTACGATTAACGCGTTATACCGTGCTGGAGCTGAAGTTATTACTCATAGCCCATTAACGGATATTCATACATCAGGTCATGCAGGACAAGAAGAGTTAAAATTAATGTTAAGCTTAATGCGTCCAAAATACTTCTTACCAATTCACGGGGAATATCGTATGTTAAGTGTCCATGCTCAACTTGGAATGCAATGTGGTGTTCCTGAAGAGAATTGCTTCGTGATGAATAATGGTGAAGTCTTAGCGTTTAATCAACATGGTGCTCGCTTGGCAGGCCGTGTTCCATCAGGAACGGTTTATACTGATAATAGTGGTTTAGGAGATGTCGGAACTGAAATTATCCGTGATCGTAAAATTTTATCAGAAGATGGTCTTGTTATTGTAGCGGTTTCAATTAAACGCTCTGAAAAACGTTTATTAAACGGACCAAATGTCGTTTCTCGTGGATTCGTTTATATGAAAGAATCTGAAGATTTAATTAAAAATACGGAGATTGCTGTTCGCGAAGTTGTTTTACATAAATTACAATCTTCAAAACATTTCTCAACTGAGGAATTAAAGTCAGCGATTTGTGATGTGGTTTCACCATTCTTATTTAATAAAACACAACGTCGTCCAATGATTTTACCAATCATTATGGAGATTTAATCATTAGGCTCTCATCTTTCGGTGAGAGCTTTTTTCTTTCGTTTTTTAAGTAGCTTTAACAGAAAAAGCGTTGCTAAAAATAGCAACGCTTTTGTTTTATTTTTGAGTAATATTGGCCTTAACAACAGATACTGTATTGTAGTTTGCCACCTCATCTTGATATGTCTCGAGATTAATGGCAGCTGATCCACCTGTTGTATAAGCTGCTAAAACAACATCTTGATTTAATGCTCCACCATATTGTTCAATAGCCACACGGTTTTCAAAGTTGATAGCCGGTGCATCTGTTTTTACTGCTTTATATTCTGGATTTTTATCGTTTGTTGTTTTTTCTTTATCGACTTCCGCAATAGAGAAAATTGATTTTACATCACCTTGTCCGATGTTTAAGATCATATGAACAATTGAGTTTTTCTCCATTGTTTCTGTTGTATACGTCGGAATATCAATCGTATTGACTAATTCACCATTTTCATATTGTTCAACTGTCATGTTAATGTCATAAGATGATCCAGTTGGTAAAAGCATGGATGCAACAGTACTTTGGTTTGGTCCATAATCTGCTGACTCTAATAATAATCCAATAACTCCTGATACTTCTTGATTCACGATTTTAACGTCACCTTCTGGTAAATTGGCTGCTCCACACCCAGCTAATCCTACTGTGACAAGTAATGCTGAAACCATTAAGCCTACTTTTTTGAATGTCATATCTATCCCTCGCTTGAATCTTGAAACTAATTTTGATAATGAAGTTAGTATATCATAATCTGCTTGTTAGTTCTTTATTTTTTTGTGTACAGTATATATTTTTCACTTTTTTTCCACACCATATTCATAATTTTGATAAACTTTAAATGCTCCTAGATTAGAAGAAGATGAACTAATGTGCGCTATCAAATGAATGGATGAGTTGTTGATTAACTAAAAAGGATAAATTAGTAGCGGGTGCAATGAACAATTGCTTTAATTAAAGGCTCTATTATGTTTTTCTTCGATTAAATTGATCCACAATAATATCAATTAATCACTTGTTTGTGTTTTAACATAGAGAGTAAAAAAAGAGTCCATAAATGAACTCTTTTAGCTATGCAAAAGCCAGTGATCAAATTCACTGATATCTTTATTTTCTCCAATGACTAATAAGACATCGCCTTCTTTAATTTCTGTGTTCGCTTGTGGAACGACGATGTTATAGTTACGTTTAATAGCAGCAATGTTGATACCAAAACGTTGAGGAATATTTAAATCAATTAAGGTTTGACCAATGATAGGTCCCGCTGCTAGTAATTCAACGATACTATAGGTATCTGATAGCACTAAATAATCTAAAACAAAGTCGGATAACATTTGATGTGCTAGACGTTTTCCTGTATCTTTTTCTGGTTGAATGACTGAGTCAGCTCCAATTTTTAAAATTACTTTTTTATGATAATCATTCACAACTTTTACGGTTACTTTATTCACACCAATTTCTTTTAGCAGTAAAACTGTTAAGATACTTGCTTGAATATTTTGCCCAATTCCCACAATCACGTGGTCAATATTACGAATTCCGATACTTCTTAATGCTTCCTCATCTGTTGAATCTAAAATAATGGCTTGTGTTGCAATGTTAACATATTTTTTAATCACTTCTTCATTACAATCAATCGCTAAGACGTCTGCTCCTTGACGAGCTAATTCTTCAACGACACTCCCACCAAATTGTCCACACCCAATGACGGCAAATGTTGTATCTTTCTTGTCCATAAAAAATCCCTCTTTATTATTGGTCGTCCCTTTTTCACTTGAAGGTCGACGATTTATTTTGATCACCACGGATCAATTTTTTATATTCTAGATTATTTTAACATGATTAGACGAATTTTTCTATGCTATTATTGTAGAGTTTTTGTGCGTGTTTTAAATCAGCAGCATAAATAGTATCTTTAATCAAGCTCACTTTTTCAAACTAATCATCACCTTTTACTCTCAACTATATGTGCCAATTGGCGATTAGTTACCTATCTTTTAGTTTATCATTGATTTAACCGTAGATCACTGATTGAGATAACAAAGAGATAGATTATTATTTTTCTTACATGATTTATACTACAATCTATGTGAATGAAATCAAAGTGCTTAAGCATCTGATAAAAAACGTAGTAATAAAAATAGACTTCCATTTGGAAGTCTATTTTTTTAGATTAGTCATCTAATAACCAATGATTAAATTCAGTTAAATCTTTGTTTTCACCGATAACAAGTAATCTATCACCAGTAATAATTGAGGTATTTGCTTGTGGAACGATAATACTATTTTGGCGTTTAATCGCGGTAATATTAATCCTAAATCGTGTGGGAATATTTAATTCTATCAATGTATGATCAATCACTGGTCCAACAGCTAGGATTTCAATGATACTGTAGTTATCTGCTAAGACAATATAATCTAGAATCCGGTCTGAAAGCATTTGATGTGCGAGACGCTTCCCAGTATCTTTTTCAGGCTGAATGACGTTATCTACACCAATCTTTAAGATGACTTTTTTATGATAATCATTCACAACTTTCACTGTTACTTTATTGACGCCAATTTCTTTTAATAAAAGAGCTGTTAAGATACTTCCTTGAATATCTTGACCGATTCCAATAATCACGTGGTCAACATTACGAATTCCGATGCTTCTTAATGATTCTTCATCGGTTGAATCTAAGACAATAGTATGTGTCGCAATGTTGACATATTTTTTTATTACATCTTCATTTCGATCAATGGCAATGACGTCTGCTCCTTGGCTAGCTAACTCTGAAACGACACTTCCTCCAAATTGTCCGCATCCAATGACGGCAAAGGTTGTATTTTTCTTTTTCATAACTTTATTCCTCTTCATGATTAATTATTTATTAGTTTAACCTAATGAAGGGAATCTATGTGAAGAGTTTATCTTTTTTTACATCTTTTTCTTGTGCTCTGTTATAATAATGATGAGGTGATATGATGAAAGAACCATTTATTTTAAAGGAAAATCTATTGTTCATTGAATCATGGATGAATAAAAATGAGAATTTAATTGCTGGATTTACGACAATTAAGGGTGGAACATCGATTGATAAATTTGAAGGCTTAAATATTGCTTATCATGTTGGAGATGAACCAGAAGCCGTTTTAAAAAATCGTCAAGTGGTTGCTGATGCAATTGAGATGCCATTAGAAAAATGGGTATTTGCAGAACAGATGCATACAACCGCTGTTCATAAAGTGACATCAGCTGATTTAGGAGCTGGTGTTCATAGTTTTGAATCTGGAATTAAAGCGACAGATGGATTATATACAACAGAAAAAGACGTTGTGTTAGCGACGTTCTATGCGGACTGTACTCCTCTTTACTTCTATGCCCCTAAACATGAATTAATTGGAGTCGCTCATGCAGGATGGCGTGGGACAGTAGATGGCATGATGCATGAAATGTTACGTACTTTAAAAGAGGTTGAACAGATTGATGCGACTGATATTTATGTGGCGATTGGTCCATGCATTGGGCGTGATGCTTACCGCGTGGATGATACCGTGATTAATGAAGTGAAAAAATCAAAAGTTGAGGGTTGGGATGAAACATTTATTGAATTAGGAAATGGACAATATAAATTTGACCCTAAATTATTAAACTATAAACAAGCCATTCACGAAGGGGTTCCAGCTGAAAATATCGTGATGACTTCTTATTGTACTTACACAGATGAAGATTTATTCTATAGCTTCCGTAAAAATAATCAAACAGGACGCATGATGAACTTCATGTGCCTGAAAAAATAGTTAAAAAGACCAATTTTGTTGGTCTTTTTTTGTTATATTTAATTAAAGTTCAAGATTTTATTGATCATTTTTCATATATTAGCTTAATGTGATAATATGTCGCAAAAAGTATCGAAAAATAACGGAGTCTTAACATGAAAATAATAGTAAAACAGCTTGATAGAGCAATAAAAAGTATGACTATAAAAATCATCATATCTTTAAATAAAATTTTTAATTCATCCCAAAACTGAATGAACTATCAGATTAGAGTGATTCACTTTTTTGAATCAGTTCGATAGTATCTATTGATTCAATTCGGATAATTTTGAGTTTACGTTCACCTTTTTTAGTCGTGTATGAGATTTTCACCCACTCATCATCGGCCTCTAAGATAGTATAAACGCCATCATTACTTCCCCACAGCTCTTCTGTCTTAATCATACACTCTTGATTGATTAATGAATTTAAAATTTTTGACATACTCTCCTCTCCCTTTAATTGTCGCTTTAATTTCTTCACTTGATTTTCTAGCTTTCTAACTCGTCCAGGGTATCCTGAATAGGCAATCATAATGATAAAGCAAAGCCATCCCCACCACTGCAAGTGTTATCCCTCCTTTTATTTTGAACACGGATACTCATCTTTCAAGATAGAGTAGTAGCAACAGTCGATAAATTCTCCTTGACTATTTTTCTCTACTTTACGCAGTGTTCCTTCATAAGTTAAAAAACATTTTTGCATGACACGACCTGAAGCTGGGTTATTGACATCATGACGTGCCACTAACCGTTCAATGCCAATCTCATTTAAACAAAAGGGGATGAGCGCCTGAAAAGCTTCTGTTACGATTCCTTGGTTCCAATACCGACGTCCAATGCAATATCCTATCTCACCACATTCCTTTTCATCATCTACGTTCATTAAACTAATACTTCCGATTACCTCATGACTCTCTTTCAACTCAATTGCCCATTGATAATAGCGACTGTCTTCATAGCCTGCCACCCATGAATCAATAATCATTTCGCTGACTTCAATGGATGAATGCGTCGGCCATGTCAAATACTTTGTCACCTCATCATCACTTGTCCAGTTTTTAAACATATCATTAGCATCGGATAACGTAAAAGGTCTTAAAATCAGACGCTCTGTTTCAATCAGTTGTGTTCCTTTATGAGCTAACATTTACATTCCTTCTCTCTTTATAATTTTAATCAGTATACCACTTTTGGAATATAATGTAAATTACAGTAAGTTATCCACATCTATTATGACTTTTTATCATAAGTTATGATATGTTTGGGGAATTCTGGTAATTGATAAATAGCCTCTTTTAAAAATTCGGGGTAAATCATCACCTGATCAAGTCGGCTTAATGGTATCCAATCAAAAGACAAATACCAATCCTTATTCTCTTCCATTACAAAATGATTGGGACTACTTTCTAAAAATTCTTTTGGTAAATCGATAAGGTAATAAAAGCAAATTTCATGAAACGGCTCATTTAATATTTGTTCGTAAAAAAAGTTTTCATGAATCCAAAGCAAACGATTAACTTTTCCCTCTACTTGAAGTTCTTCTTTGATTTCGCGTAAAATAGCGCATGTACTCGTTTCATGAAGGTTCACACGTCCACCTGGTAAATAATAATGAGGAGCACGATGATCTTTCATGATGAGTAGTTTATTTTCATGAATCATAACCCCCGCCACTCGATAATTAAAGCGTCCTTCTTTTGTTTTAAAGGTTAAATCCATCCTATTCCCCTCCTGTAACATTCTATTATCTCATCTCTTCTGTTAATCCTTAAATGCTAATTATTTCTTTTTTACTTAAGATAACGGTCACGTTGTGTAAACATGAGACTAATTCATTAATAATCAGAGCTTCAATAAAGTTTCATTCGTAAAACTCGCCAGTTCCTAATGAGGTCGTTTGTGTCTTTGTAGCGATAATTTTGAATCCTTGAGCTTCATAACAACGAATGGCACGTTTATTCCAAGTACGAACTTCTAGATGTAGCGGTTTCTGGCCATAACGACGGATACTTTCTTACTTAGCCAATGCAATAATTTGTTGACCGATTCCCTTCGAGCAGTAATCTGGATGAACACCAATCCCAAAGAAGACATGCTCATCTTCATTTAATAAATTGACAAAACCAACTAACTTTTATAAACAAATTATTTAAGCCCTACCAATGGAAGATACCTAAGATCTTAATCTTTGGACCCACCCTTCCTCACACATCTCTTCCCATGATGATAAATTATAAAGATCGTAAGGTGCTTCATAGCACCAAGTACAAATTTGCTTCGCGAACTCTTCTGTTAATTCGGTTTGTTTAAGTTTCATAAAATCTCCCCCTTCAGTAGATTCCTTATTTTACTATACGCCCTCAAACTTATCCACACCTATTATTTAAACTTAACATAAAAAAGACAGCTCCCGCTGCAGAAGGAGCTGTCTTTTTTGTTATTCATTATAAATCGCTTGATATTCTGGCATTTGTCTAATGTCAGACAATTCATCATCTGTTTTCATATACTCAATTAAACTAGGACTTAATTGAGTTGAAAATTTAATATCTTCTAACGCCTTTTCATTCTCGTGTAATAAGGCATAGCAACACGCACGATTATAATAAAAAACTGAAACCTCAGGATTATATTTAATCCCCTCGGTATATAACGCGATACTCTCTTGATAATCTTCAAATACTTCTTTATATAAAATAGCTAAATTTAAGTATGTGAATGAATACTCTGGATTGCTGTTTAATGATTTACGATAATAGCGAATAGATTCTTTAATTTGTCCTAATTTTCGGCAGGCCACGCCTAAATTAAATAGTGCCATGTAATCGGCTGGATCGACTTGATGCGCACGATAGAAATAATGATAAGCTTTTAAGTTCTTATCTTCAGCCTCATAGATACATCCTAAGTTAATATAAGCATAATAGTAGGCTGGCTCAATTTCAATCGTTTTCTCATAATGATAAATAGCTTTTTCATTTTCTCCTAATTCATCATAGATATTAGCTAAGAAAAAATGTGCAGCCTCATAATTCGGATCAAGTTCAATTGTTTTTTTGTAGTAATAAATGGCTTTCTCATAATCTTCATTATCATCATAAATCGTCGCTAATCCATAATAAGAGGTTGGAAACTCTGGATCTAATTTAATCATGTCATAAAAGAGCTGAATGGCGTTTTTCTGCTCATCAACTTCATCATATAAAAAAGCTAATTCAAGCATTAAATCTAAATCCTCTATTCCAAAGGGTGTTTGGTAGGCATTAATAAAATGTTCTAATGCTTTTGAAACATTCCCGAGCTCTAAATAGTGTGCAGCCACTGTTTTTTGATTTAAATAGTATTGGTAAGTTTGTTCTGGCATTAGATCCCCTACCTTTCTTCTTAACGATTAAATGTTTGGCGAATCAAGGCATCGCCTGTGCTTACCTCTAAATAAATGACCTCTAACTCATCAGTTTCAGCTGTAATAATGGCATACGTCTTCTCTTTTGTATTGCGCGGTAAAACGACACTTCCGGGATTTAAGAAGAGAATGCCTTCATTCATTTCTGCTCCTATACAATGAGAGTGGCCATAGCAAACGATGCTAGCTCCAACTTCTAAAGCTTTATAGTAAAGACGTTGCATTGAATATTTAACATCATACTGGTGTCCGTGTGTCATAAATAAGGTTTCTCGATGATTGAGTTTCTCAACACGATGAAGAGGATACTGCTGATCGAGGTCACAATTTCCACGTACGGTTAAGTAACCTTGAATGTCCGGATGATTACTCATGAGCTGAGAATCTCCACAATGAATAAATAAATCTGCGTCGTGTAAATGGCGCTCACGAATGAGTTTTAAACTTTTTACATCCGCATGACTATCACTAACAACTACGATTTTCATGGCTCATCCCTCTACACTAAATTCATTAAAATAGTTTGTAATTTCGCAAAGGCATCCGCACGATGGCTTAATACATTCTTTTGATGCTTCGGAATTTGTGCCATTGTCTTTTCAAGTTCCGGTAAGTAGAAGATTGGATCGTATCCGAACCCTTCACTTCCTAAACACTCTGTCAAGATTTGTCCTTCACACGTTCCACGAACGACTGACTCCTCTCCTTCAGGTGTCACTAAAGCTAATGCACAAACAAAGCGAGCCCCACGTTGTTCAGTTGGAATACCTTCTAACTCACTTAATACTTTTTTAATATTCGCTTGATCATCGCGGCCTTCTCCTGCATAACGCGCACTATAAACGCCAGGACGTCCATGAAGTGCATCGACTTCTAAACCTGAATCATCAGCAATCACAACTTGATTAAATTGTTTCGCAATTGCACGCGCCTTAATTAAGGCATTCTCTTCAAACGTTTCTCCGTCTTCTACGATATCTTCGATTTCTTCAAAATCAAGTAACGATTTGACAGTAATATGATATTGACTGAAAATGTGTTCAAATTCTTTAGCTTTTCCAGCATTTTTAGTAGCAATAATAACTTCTTTCATTCTCTAGACTCCTTAGCTAATTTGTTTTTGCATCGCGATTAATTGTTGAATTCCTTGACTTGCTACGTCTAACATTTCAAGTAACTGTGCATGAGAATACGTTGCTTCCTCACCTGTTCCTTGAATTTCAACAAATTGACCACTTTCTGTCATAATCACGTTCATATCCACTTCAGCTGCTGAATCTTCTTCATAATTTAAATCTAAAATGACTTCACCATTTAAAATTCCAACCGAAATGGCGGCTAAATATTCTTTTAATGGGGACTCAGCAATCGTTCCATCAGCCACTAATTTATCAAAGGCTAATTTCATCGCTACCATTGCTCCTGTAATCGATGCAGTACGTGTTCCACCATCGGCTTGAATCACATCACAATCAATCCAAATTGTACGTTCTCCTAATTTTTCTAAATCAACAGCTGCACGAAGTGAGCGACCAATTAAACGTTGGATTTCCATCGTACGGCCACTCACTTTTCCGCGTGCTGCTTCACGAATATTACGTGTATTAGTTGCGCGTGGTAACATTGAATATTCAGCTGTAATCCAACCTTTTCCTTGTCCACGCATAAATGGCGGTAACTTATGTTCAATGGTTGCCGTACAGATTACTTTTGTATTTCCGAATGAGACAAGGACGGCTCCTTCAGGATTAATTATATAATGGGGAATAAATTCTACCGATCTTAGTTCATTATTCTTACGTTCGTTTGCTCTCATATTTATCACCTTACTTGATTAAAACTTTCATCCCCTATTATAACATAATCTCTTTTTTATTGGGCTTCAATTAATGATTCAAAATCGAATCGACTCGTTGGTACCGCAATAGAATGATCTACCTCATCCATCACTTTAATGTTTCCGTTGATTGAAACCGAAACCATTTCAATATCATCTAATTCCGTTAATGTCATCACCAATTGTTTTAACATCGTTGATGAAACTTTTGTTTGTTGACTGTCATAGTATAACTCAGAACTGAAATTTAATGAAACTAATCCATCACTAATGACTGGATCACTCAATAATGTCGTCTCTTGATCAAAAACACTCACATAATTTTGATTCACAGGCCCTTGAATTAAAGCAGAGATAGCATAAGTAACTGGATCAGTTGAAGCTGGAATAAGACGTGTGACTGGAACTAGCAATCCATCTTTACTATCATCTGTTACAAAATAAAGCGTCACAAGCTGCGTTTCATCAAAGTTTGTTGTATCTAATTCTAAATTAATTCCCATTGATCGGTCAAGTCCACGACTGACTGGCAATGTTCCATTTAAATTAGACACAGGTTCCCCATCAATCTCAAACTTCACTTTATCGACATCAACTAATTCAGTATACGTCCAAACAAGAGAAGATAACAAATCTTGTTCTTCATCAGCTGTATAATCTAAAAATTCCGGTGAGACATTCAGTGTCAGGACCCCATTTTCTAAGTGGTAATCATTTAAAGTAGCCGTAGGTGAGACTAAAGAAGTGGTTCCAACAGGCAGCTGATTTGATTTAGTTGTTAAGATTTCAAATATTGCTTGAATTGGATTACTTTCTTCACCTTTTTTTACGTATGTTTTGACAAGATTGTCTGACTCATGTAAGGCATAAACTGCATAATACTCTTCTGACGAATAGACGATTTGTTCTTGCGATGTTTGTTCACTCATCGTATTGACTAGGTTTCTTGCTGCAGGATCTTCAGATCTACTAGCATAATAAATAAACAACATTGCGAGGACTGGTAATGTTAATTTTTTTACCCATTTCGTTTCCATTTCTTTTCACCTCTTCTTAAATATATAGCTACTATATGAAGGGGTAAAAAAAAAGATAACCTTTACCGCAAGTTATCTAAAGAGTCGAGAATAGATGTCAATTCTTTAAATCATTCGATAAAAATTATCTTGTTCGTTGCATGGTTAGCGATTATTCATGATATTTTGATAGTTTTCTTTAAATGGATATTTCTCATTCGATAAAATAATTGATTTAAATTTATAAAAAATATTATGTAAAACAAGCGCATCCACAATCGCATCATGAATTTGTGTCCCCGTAAAAATTTCATAACTTTTAATGGCATTATATAGTCCAATATCTTGACCAATTTGGTAATATTGTCGATGAACACGTTGTAAATCAATAAGTTGATCGGTTTCAAATAAAGGCTCAACCTGATTTAATAAATAAGAGTTTTCTAGAATGAAACCATCTGAAACTCCCCAAACCAAGAAGATTGGGTTATATCGTGCAATAACTTCTTTAATATAATCATAGAAGTCTTGATAGCTCATTCCATAAGCTATCGCTGATTCGGTAATTTTTAAGAATTCTTGTGTTTTTCCTGAAACATGCGGGAATAAGGTTGGTTTCACATAAGCAGAGAATTTCTCTACTAGATTTCCTTCTGCATCTGCAATGATTAAACCGAATTGAATAATTTCAGGGTGAAACTTCATCCCTCGGTATTCAGGACCACTCATCGAAAACTCTAAATCTAAAAAGGCATAATAGTTCGAATCTAATAACGTATTAATTGTTTGTCTTAATTCGTGCTTAATAACTTGAGGATTTTCAGCTTTCTTACGATTTTCGTTTTTAATCGCTGTAATCGCAAAATAACTAGATTTTCCAATTTTGAATTCCATTGGGTTATACGTAAACTGAAGAAAATCTCCAGGTTTATATTGATATTTAATAACATTAAAATGTTTGGGCGTAATATAAAAATGAATCAATTGCCCACCTGTATGTAACGAAATACGCGGAATCGATAAATTCAATGATTGAATTTTCCCTTTTAATTCTTTACATTTTTGCATCGTTAACTCAAGATGATTAATTTTCTTCTTCCCACTTAAGCTATATTGCACGGACTGTCCAATCATGGACGTTGATACCGTTAGCTTAGGGTCGAATGAAAACCACGTCTCATTCATTAAGATTTTATGTTCGTCTAAATTTATTTTTAAAATCACTCCGGTATGTCCGAGCATTCTGACCACTTCCATCAAACAGTTTCATCATATCTACATGATGCCTTAAACTTTTTTCTTTAAAATTACTGAAGTTTAAATCTTCATCATTCTATATTATTATAATACACTTTCTCCCTTTAATCTACTCGCACATTATTTTTTTATATTCTCACAACCTCTGAGTAATCATTTTTTTCGACGTCATTAATGACGTAAATTTATATACGTCACGATAAATTTTCTATAGGGAAAATTTTAAGCCCTATCAGTGGTGGATTCATTTCGGTTAGAAATGGTCCATGATCCATCGTTACTATAGTCCGTCTTAATATCCAAGTATTTTAAGAAATAAGCTTAACTTGAAATATCTAGTTTTTTCGCTTTACATATAGATAAAATTTTAAATCTGGCTGATGATTTCAAAGCTTAACCTACAATAACTACCACATTTAACTCCTAAATCTAGTCGTCATTCCATGAAGCTCATCTATTTCAAAAAGGGATAGCATTTGTTGATTAATAATCTATTATATGCTTTGAATAATTAGCTTTATGACTGGCTAGCACCTCCCAACCCATCTTTTATAAAAAATTAAAACAGTGATAACTATTGACCATTACTAGTTTGCTGTTGTTTTAATAAATCTAAAATTTGTTTCATTCGATCGAGTAGCACACCGAATCCATATAAAAATACAATCAAAATGATATGAAGCGCAATACATGTCACCATTTGATTTCCAAGTCCTAAAATAACAACAAGCATCACTAGACTTAATAATTGAAAAAACTGTCCCAACGTCATTAAAATTCCTCCACCTAACAATGATAACCTTATTTTATCATACACTTACCTAAGCAACAATCGAATAACTAATAATGACTTGATATAAAAATACGTAAAAAAACCACCTTTAAAGGTGGTGATTTTTATAGTTTAATGACACCCAATCTTAATAGCTCAATAATAGCCTGTGAGCGTCCTTTGACGTTAAGTTTTAAGATCACATTTGAAATATGATTTCTAACCGTTTTTTCGCTAATTTTCAACTCCTCAGCAATTTCACCCGTAGTCATATTGTGAACGAGTAAGTCGAAAATTTCTTGTTCTCTCTTCGTTAAAATTGACTGACCTTTGTTCAACCTTTCTACCCCCTATTCTTTTGAGGTAGTCATTATCCTCGTTGATACGACGGTTATTGCCACCGTATCTAGTATATCTTATGTATCAAGTCATGATTAGTGCCACTTAATCAGTCAAAACCGTGCTAATTATTATTGTTTTTTCTGTAGTTCTTCTCCAATAAATAGTTTCACACGACGAATGAGTTCTGGAGCAAATCCAAGTTGTTCATAGGCTGAGTCATCTGCTTCTAGCATCTTTTCAAGTGATCCAAAATTTTGAATTAATAATCGTTTTCGTTTAGGTCCAATGCCTGGAATCTCATCTAAAATCGATGTTAATTGACGATTTTGTGCCGTTTGATGATGAAAACTTAAAACAAAGCGGTGAACCTCGTCTTGAATACGGGTTAATAAATTAAAAACATTTTCTCGACCTTTTTTCTTTAAATTAATTTCTTCCATATCACGACCATCAAGTAAAAACGCTGTTCGATGCTTTTCATCTTTAACCAATCCCACAACTGGAATAGATATATTTAATGATTCAAGTACTTCCATCGCAACATTCACTTGTCCTTTCCCACCATCAATGACGATTAAATCTGGAGCTGGTAATCCTTCATTAAGTACTTTGAAGTAACGACGATAAATAACCTCTTTCATCGCTTGATAATCGTCACCTTCTGACGTCGTCGTAATTTTATATTTACGATACTCTTTCTTATCTGGACGACCATCCGTGAATACAACCATTGCCGAAACCGTATCCATTCCTTGATGATGAGAATTATCAAAGGCTTCAATTCGATGGGGCGTTGGAAGACTTAATAACTCCCCTAATTTTTCAACGGCTTTTAACGTACGTTCTTCTTGCTTTTCAATCAATTGAAGTTTTTCATTCAGCGCCATCTCTGCGTTCTTCATCGCTAAATCAACAAGTTCTTTTTTATCTCCCTGTTTTGGAACCATCACTTTCACATCAAGCAACTGAGACAATAACTCTTGATCTAATGTTGAAGGAATAAAAATTTCTTTTGGCTTTAAGGTATTATTACTTTGATAGAAGCGTCCAATAAACGTTAACACAGCTTCTTCGACATCATCGATTCCGTCAAAAATCGATACTTCACGCTCAATCACTTTTCCTTGACGAATAAAAAAGACCTGAACGCAGACTCGTCCCTCAACTTCAGCATAACCAAAGACATCTCGATCAATAAAATCATTTAATGTCATCTTTTGCTTTTCAACGGTTGCTTCAATATGAAAGATTAAATCGCGATATTCTTTAGCACGCTCAAACTCTAAATTTTCAGCTGCTGCTTCCATTCGTTTCACTAAATCGGCTTTTACCTTTGAATAGTCACCTTTTAAGAAGCGGGAAATTTCCTCAATATACGGTTTATAATCTTGGGTTGGGATTTCATATTCACACGGTCCTAAGCACTGATGAATATGATAATAGAGACAAACTTTTTTCGGAATCGTATGACATTTTCTTAATGGGTATAATTTATTTAATAAACGAATCGTTTCATTAGCTGCCGTTGCATTTGGATAAGGTCCAAAATACTTTCCACCATCTTTTTTTATTTTTCGTGTTGTTACGAGTCGTGGATGGGTTTCATTCGTAATTTTAATATATGGATAGTGCTTATCATCCGTTAACATTATATTATATTTGGGATCATATTTTTTGATTAAGTTGATTTCTAAGACGAGCGCTTCAAGTTCACTCGATGTGATAATATATTCAAAATCGACAATTTCACGAACTAAACGTGCCGTTTTTCCATTATGTGAACCTGTAAAATAGGATTTGACACGATTTTTTAAACGTTTAGCTTTTCCCACATAAATGACTTGACCCTTAGCATCCTTCATTAAGTAACATCCAGGATTCATTGGTAATAAAGATAGTTTATCTTTTAATAATTGATTCAAGCGTTTCACCTCTTACTTCCTTTGAAACGTTATCGTTTTGCAATAAAAAATCCTAGTCTTCATTTATTTTTAAACGAAGATTCCTAGGATTAGTTTGGCTCATTGCCCACATCATTATTTCAGATTATATGATAAAAACGAACGTTCTTCTTGACCATTAATTAAAATATAAGTGACCTGGTCTTGCTTATAAATTTTCTTCATTGAATCATAAACCTTCACTTTATACTCTTTTCTTCCTTGGCCATCTTCAATAATATCATAGTAAAGCTTTAACTTTCCATTTGAAACATGTAACTCATATAACTCATATTTTTGGCTTGATTGGGGAATGGCAACTGTAATATGATCATCATTATTTCGCTTCACCTGTTTATAGAACTGTTCTAATCGAGAAAGATTAATAATTTTAGTCTCAGCTTGGATGACATCTCCATCCGTTTCTCCTTGCATGACATCATATGTATCATGGGCATTCACTTGTAAATTAAAATCTCCCCAAATAAAATATCCGCTGAGTACCACTAACACTATTAAAACTCCAAAACTAATACTTGTTTTTTTCACCAAATCCCACCACCTATTATGTCAATTATGGTGTTATTTTATCATCTTTTTTATGTCGAAAACAAGAGAATGCTCAGTTTTTTAATCTGATTATTGGAATCTTAATAAATCCTTATTCAAAATCAAATCAGAATAGTATAAATCTTGTACAGCCACCTTTTCTAGTGACTCACAAAAACTTTGATCAACCAACTCACCTGAATCAGAACGTAGGCATGTTGAATCAGCATATCGATACTCACTTCCAATAAAACTTCCATCTCGTAACACAATCAATTCACGACGATCAGCGGCAAATAAATCCTGTCCAAAATTGATGTACGCATTCACTGGTAATCCAACTAAATTTAAAAGTGTCGGCTTCATATCAATCTGTCCTGAAACCGTAGAAACCACTTCTCCTTCTTCTTGATTCGGCAAATGAATAATAAATGGCACGCGTTGTAAATCTAAGTGTCGATTTAATGTAATTTCTTCTTCCTGAAGTAATATCGCTAAATCCTCATAATAACTTTCTGATAATCCATAATGATCACCATACATCACAATTATTGTGTTGTCATAAAGGCCACTTTCTTTTAAGTTCGTGATAAAAGATTTGAGTGCTTCATCTAAGTAACGAACGGTCGTAATATAGTGGTTTACAATCTCATTATTTGTCTCTCCTGGCGAAATGTACTGATACTGCTCTGGAATTTCAAATGGATAATGATTCGTGAGCGTTAGTAACTTTGCATAAAAAGGTTGGGGCAGTCCTTTCAGATAATCTAACGTCTGTTCAAAGAAAGCTTCGTCGGTTAATCCCCATCCAAAACTATTTTCTTCGTTGACTAAAAACGCAGATTCATCAAAGAAATGATCAAATCCAAGTGCTTCATACATCGTCTCACGATTCCAAAACTCCTTCTCATTGGCGTGAAAGACAGCCGTATAATAACCTTGCCCCTTCAAAATAGAAGCGAGACTTTCATATTGATTTTGCGATTTCGCATAAAAAGCTGATCCACGATCAGCAGCATATAATGAGTTTTCAGTAATAAATTCAGCGTCTGATGTTTTCCCTTGTGACGTTTGCTGATAAAAGTTATTAAAATAATAACACTCTTGAATGAACTGATTTAAAAATGGCGTTACCTCTTCCCCATTGACTTCTAAATTAATTGCAAATTCTTGTAACGATTCCAATGAAATGACAATAATATTTTGATCTTTTGCCACTCCAAACAACTCGGAATTAGGGTTAATTTGATTGGATTTGACATAGTTACTCACTTCAATAAATTCATTATTCTCAGCAAGCGCATAGTCAATTGGTGTGGTTAAACTTAAATAAATATCATAAAGGCCATATTGATAGATGCCCAACGTTTTAATCATAACTTCACGATTATATGGAACGTTAAACATCGGTAATCCACTCAAATACGATAACCCAAACGTTAAAAGATAAGCTCCAATCATTGAAATAAAATATTTCTTATAAAAGTGAGGAGTACCCTTAGTTGAATCTTTTAGTCGTCGGTTTGCTACCATTAAAATAGGTAAGTTCATAATTAGAAATAATACTTTAAAATCAATTAAGTTCATCACACTACTTCCTAACCCTCCTGTATTATCCATTTGAAGTAAAATAGGTAGCGTCATGATATCATCATAAAATTTATAAAACAATGTATTTGCAATCATAATGACTGAGAAAAGCGCTGATACTCCGATAATTGCAAAACTTCTTTTTGAGGGTTTTAAAAAATAGATTGATCCATAAATTAATAAGATAGGTCCAATTGAATTAATAACAATTAAGATCTCTTCCCCTAAAGATACCAACGATAGTCGGAAAAAAAATTTATAAACAATATATGTTTGTAGCCATGTCATGAAACTAGCGATAAACATTAATTTTTGATTTTTAGTTAAACTCATTGTTTGTTTCCCCCTTATCTACTTAAATAATCTACCATAATAAGGATTTATGTCAATATTTCTCTTTACTTATGCCTCACTCGAGAACTTAAAAAGCATTGATCTCATCATATTTTAATCTTTTTTTACTACCCTAAAATGCAAGCTTAATTAAACAAAATTGTTAAAAAAGTTTGCATTTGATGAGAAATGGTCGATTTGAAAAATCGTAAACTTTGTCAGATTATTCTAATATCATTCTAATAAATGGTTTTAAAATAACGCTTTCGGTTCATTTAGTGTTGGTAACATATTATTGTACAAAATAATATGTTACCGATTGAGCCCTCCCTAATTCAAATTTTCTGTCAAATAAAAATGCTTATAAGTATTACTTCTCCTCTTCTATCTTCATTTAAAAATGATTGTTAAATTAGCTTAATCTTCATCCATATACCTCTGCTATTTCTCACAAAAAAAGAGCCACCTCATTTTGAGATGGCCCCTTTCACCTAATATGATTACATTTTACCTTGACGGCGTAAATCTGCTAACATCATATCAATTTTATTACCATATTCAATTGATTCATCAATTTCAAAAATTAAATCTGGAACTTTACGTGTCGACATACGTTTCCCTAACTCACTACGGATAAATCCTTTTGCACGTAATAAGGCTTTTGTTGCCGCTTCACGACGATTTTCTCCACCTAAAACAGAATAGTAAATCTTACAGAATGATAAGTCACTCGTTACTTCTGCTCCTGTTACCGTAACAAATCCCACTTTTGTATCTTTAATTTCATTCATGATGATATCCGTTACATCACGTTCAATTTGTTTTGAAAGTTTTTGTACTCGAATTTGTGACATCCTGAATCACCCTTTTTTATATAATTCCGTTTATTAAGCGCGTTTTACTTCTTCCATTACGTACGCTTCAATGATATCTCCTTCTTTGATATCGTTGTAGCGTTCGATTGTGATACCACACTCATAACCGTAGTTAACTTCTTTAACTTCGTCTTTGAATCGTTTTAATGAACCTAATTCACCTTCAAAGACGACGATTCCATCACGGATAACACGTACACTTGCATTACGTGATACAGAACCATCTGTTACATAACATCCAGCAATTGTACCAACTTTTGATACCTTGAATGTTTGACGAACTTCTAATTGTCCTGTTACTTTTTCTTCGAAGATTGGATCTAACATCCCTTTCATCGCTGCTTCGATTTCTTCAATCACTTTGTAGATGATTGAATGTAAACGAATATCTACCCCTTCGTTAGCTGCTTGCTGACGAGTCGTTGATGATGGACGTACGTTGAATCCGATGATGATTGCTCCTGAAGCTGCCGCTAATGTTACGTCAGTTTCAGTGATTGTTCCAACTGATGCACGGATAATGTTAATTTTAACACCTTCAACATCGATTTTTTGTAATGATCCACTTAAAGCTTCAACTGAACCTTGAACGTCACCTTTGATGATAACATTTAATTCTTTCATTTCTCCTTCTTGGATTTGAGAGAATAAGTCATCTAATGAAACGGCTTTACCTGGTTTATTTCCAAGTTCACGAGCATTTGCTGTACGTTGATCAGCAATTTGACGTGCTTCTTTTTCACTCGGGAATACCATGAAGCGATCTCCTGCTTGAGGAACATCATTTAATCCAGTGATTTCGATTGGTGTTGATGGTCCTGCAGCTTCAATACGTTGATTTAAATCATTAACCATTGCACGAACACGACCGTGAGTATTACCTACAACGATAGCATCTCCAATACGTAATGTTCCATTTTCAACTAATAATGTTGCAACTGGTCCACGACCTTTATCTAATTTAGCTTCAATCACTGTACCTGTTGCTAAACGTTTAGGGTTCGCTTTGTACTCGTTCATTTCAGAAACTAAATTAATCATTTCTAATAAGTCATCAATTCCTTCACCTTGTAAAGCAGATAACTTAACGTAGATTGTATCTCCACCCCAATCCTCAGGAACTAATGAGAATTCAAGTAATTCTTGCATGACGCGTTCTGGGTTAGCCGTTGGTTTATCCATTTTGTTGATAGCAACAATGATTGGAACTCCAGCAGCTTTAGCATGATCGATTGCTTCTTTTGTTTGTGGCATAACACCGTCATCTGATGCAACAACAAGAACACAGATATCTGTCACTTGTGCACCGCGAGCACGCATTGATGTAAACGCAGCATGTCCTGGTGTATCTAAGAATGTAATGACACTTCCACCGTGGTTAACTTGGTATGCACCGATATGTTGCGTGATTCCTCCCGCTTCTCCTGTTACGACACGTGAGTTACGAATTGCATCTAATAACGTTGTTTTACCATGGTCAACGTGCCCCATGATTGTAACAACTGGTGGACGTTTTTCTAAATCTTCTTCTGAATCTTCAATCACGATTTTTTCGAATTCTGTTACATCAGTGAAGATTTTATCTTTTACTTCGAATCCAGCTTCCTCAGCTAATAATTCAACTGTTTCACGATCTAATGTTTGGTTAACTGTCGCCATCATTCCAAGCATTAATAATTGCTTAACGATTTCTCCAGTTGATTTTCCAAGACGCTCAGCTAAATCCCCTACTGTTAACTCATCGCTATAGTAAACGATAGCAGCATCTTTGTCTTCTTTAACAGGAACGTTTGCAATACGATCGCTCTTATCATTTTTACTTTTCTTTTGATTTGCTTTTTTCTTTTTTGTAATTTTAGGACGTTTTACTTCAACATACTCATCATATTTGAATAAATCGTCTGTATCATTTGTAGAGTCCTTTTCATTGCTTACTTGTGACTCCATTTTAGTTTTTTCATTTTTAAAATTTTTATCTAACATCAATATAACATCGTCTCCTAACACTGACATGTGACTTTTAACTGAGAGGTTGTTGTCTGATAAAAACTGCAACACCTCTTTACTAGAAAGATTTAATTGTTTTGCATATTCATGTACTCTCATTTCGTCACCTCACTTAATGTATGCATTTACGCATTAATTTTATTTTTTAAAGCTTTTGCAAAATTAGGATCGGTAATCCCAACAACTTTTCTAAAGTCTTTACCTAATGCATGACCTAGTTCATCACTACCTGCTTTTTGTACCCATTCGACACCATAAAACTTACATTTATCAGTGACCTTTTTAAATGTATTCGCTCCTGTGTCTTCTGCTATGATAACAAAGTGTACTTTTTTACTTTGAATAGCCCCAACTACAAGTTGTTCTCCTGTAATCACAGCACCGGCGCTTAATGCTAAGCCTAAAAAATTCAACCATTGTTGATTCATCTTCATCACCTATTTCGTTTGTTTCTGTGCTAATTCAGCTAATTCTTCATAAATAGCTTCAGGAACTTCAACTTCAAGGTGACGACTTAAAATATTTTTCTTTTTAGCTAATGCAACAACTTCGGGTGTTAAGTGTAAATAGACGCCACGACCATTCTTCTTACCAGTTGTATCAACTGATACTTCACCATCAGTCCCACGAACAATTCGAATTAATTCTTTTTTAGGTTTTTGTTCACCTGTAATGACACATTTACGCATAGGGATTTTCTTTTGTTTCATACAATGACCTCCTTGCGTGATTTTTTTATTATAGTTCAATTCCTAAATTTTCAGCTTCAGATTCAGGTTTAATATCGATTTTCCATCCAGTTAATTGAGCTGCTAAACGAGCATTTTGTCCACGTTTACCAATAGCTAATGATAATTGGTTATCTGGAACTAAAACAACTGTTGCTTTTTTCGCTTCATCCACTACTACTTTTGTTACTTGCGCTGGACTTAATGCATTTGCAACTAATACTTCTGGGTCTTTAGAGAATTGAATGATATCAATTTTTTCACCGTTTAATTCATCCACGATGTTTTGTACACGTTGTCCTGATGGACCAACACATGCTCCAACTGGATCCACGTTTGGATCTTCTGAAGCCACACAAATTTTTGTACGATCTCCAGCATCACGAGCAACTGACATGATTTCAACTGTTCCATCATAAATTTCTGGTACTTCTAATTCAAATAAACGTTTAATTAAGTTTGGATCTTTACGTGAAACGTAAACAACTGGTCCTTTATTTTTAGATTCAATTTTACTAATATAAACTTTAATACGTGAATTTGGTTTGATTTCATCTGGGTTCATAATTTCGCGCATTGGTAATAATGCTTCAATTTTTCCTAAGTCAACGAAAACATGTTTACCATCATCTTTTACCACAATGCCTGTGACAATTTCTCCTTCGCGATCTTTAAATTCTTGGAATAAATTATCACGTTCTGCTTGACGAATACGTTGTTTAACAACTTGTTTCGCTGTTTGTGTTGCAATACGTCCGAAATCTTTAGGTGTTACTTCGAAGTTAATGATATCTCCTTCTTCATAATGAGGGTTGATACGCATCGCTTCAGCTAAACTAATTTGTTCTTGAGGACGCGTTACATCTTCAGTGACTGTTTTTTGTTGATATAATTTAACTGTTCCAGTATGTTCATTGATTTCAACTTTAACATTTGTTGCTTGGTTAAAGTTTTTCTTATATGCACTAATTAATGCATGTTCAAAAGCTTCAATAATAATATCTTTTGAAATACCTTTTTCTTTTTCAAGTAATTCAAGAGCAGCAAAAAACTCTTTCGTGTTCATCCTTATATATCCTCCTTAAAACTTAATCGCAAGTCGAACCTTAGATGCCATATCATAAGGGATTTCAACTGTTTTTTTGCGAGTTTTAACTAATACTTCAAGTGTCATGATATCATTTTCGAATTGTGTTAAATAACCTTCGAATTCTTTTTGATTATCAATCGCTTTGTACGTTCTTACATTAACATAAGCTCCGATAGACTGTGCCACCTCTTCTTTTGTTTTTAATGGGCGCTCAGCACCTGGTGATGAAACCTCTAACATGTATTCATCTTCGATATAATCATGCTGATCTAATTTTTCACTTAATGCTTCGGCAATTGTCGCACATTGGTCAATATCAATTCCTTCTGGTGTATCAACATACACACGTAAGAAGAAAACTTGCCCCTCTTTCACATACTCAACATCAACTAAGTCAACTTGAGCTGCCTCGCAAATCGGTTTAACTAATTCTTCTGTTTTAGCTACGATATTTGACATTAGGATTTCACCTCTTTCAAACATTTTAACCATAATACAAAAGAGTGGGAAGTCCCACTCTTACACGAAATACTATGTGAAATTATTTTAACACAATTTAATTAGCTAGTAAAGTCATTCATGAATAATTGTGTTCTTCCAGTATTTTTACCATGTGGCCCATCATCTTTATTATAGACGAAAACGGTACATTATAATACTACCCGCAATCGAAACATTTAAAGATTCAATATTTTGTGTCATTTCAATAAAAATATTTCGATTTGTTGTGGATAGTAATTCTGGATTAACTCCTTGACCTTCATTGCCTAAAATAAACGCCATTTGAGAATCCTCTTCGATTTCTCCTAACGGCTGTCCATTTTCTAAGCTTGTTCCATAAACTTTAACACCATTCGCTTGAAGCATTGGCACATATTCTTTTAATGAATGAAACTCGATTGGAATTTTAAAAATCGCACCTTGTGTTGAACGGATGACCTTTTCATTGTACACATCGACACATCCATCTCCTAAAATGACACCATCAAAACCAAACGCGACAGCACTTCTTAAAAGGGTTCCTAAATTTCCTGGATCTTGAACACGATCTAACAATAATAAACGATTGTGACGTTCAATTGTTTTTGACTTCATTTCACAGACCGCCATGATTGGTTGTGGTGTTTCAGTAGAAGCAATTTGAGTAAATAAGTTTTCTTTTAAAATATAAACCGGTTGTTTTCCATTAAAAGCCGGATTTAAATGAACCGTTGATCCTTCTTTAACTAAAATTTCTTTAACAACATTTGAATTCATTGCTTCTAATACTAAGTGTTCACCTTCAACAATGAACTCATTTGATTGATATCGGTATTTTTTTTGTTTTAACTTCATCCATTTTTTAACTTTAGGATTACTACTTGATTCAATTAACATGTCATCACCTATAAATTATTTTAGAATTCTTCTTTACTATACACTATTTTGTTTTCTGTCACCTCATATTTTTAAATTTTTTTGTGTATTATTTTGTCGAATGCGGGCAAATTATGATTGTCAGGAGGTGACAAATATGGCCAGTCGTAATAAATTAGTTGTTCCTGGTGCTCAAAATGCTATCGACCAAATGAAAGCTGAGATCGCTCATGAATTTGGCGTAACTCTTGGCCCAGATACATCAGCTCGTCAAAATGGTTCTGTTGGTGGTGAAATCACTAAACGTTTAGTGAAACAAGCTCAACAACAATTAGGTTCTCAAAACCAACAATAATATAAGAAGAAACAATTTTTAAGAGGCAATCAGATGGTTGCCTCTTTCTATATCTCCCCTTAAGAGACTGATTAGTATTCTAGCTTTTTGCACTACTCTTCATTAATTAAATCGAAAATAAATTTCAAAAAAATCATTTTTTGTGTATTATTTTGTCGAATATGTGCAAATTATGATTGTCAGGAGGTGACAATCATGGCAAATCAATCAGGTCGTAATAAATTAGTTGTTCCTGGTGCCGAAAATGCAATCAATCAAATGAAAGCTGAGATTGCTAATGAGTTCGGTGTTCATCTTGGTCCTGATGCGACAGCGCGCCAAAATGGTTCTGTTGGTGGCGAAATTACTAAACGTTTAGTCGCTATGGCCCAACAACAATTAGGTTCAAAATAAGAAACTAAGTCACGACTTCTGATGAAGTAATAAACTTAGCTTCGACTTGTAAGAAAAGTTTCTTATGTTGAGGTCAAACAAATAAACTCAACATAAGATCAGGAGGTCACATCATGGCAACACGAAATAAATTAATTGTGCCAGGTGCTCAAGAAGCAGTTGATCAATTAAAAATGGAAATTGCAAATGAACTTGGTGTTAACTTCGGTCGTAAAGCAACTGCTGAAGAAAACGGGGCTGTAGGTGGCGAAATTACTAGACGACTTATTGCCCAAGCTAAACAAAGCTTAATAAAATAGTTCCAACTCTAATCTGTACAGTGTTTAAAAATTACATTCTACCTTAATGGTACCAATGTCAGGAGGTTATTAATATGTCAAGACGTAATAAATTAGTTGTTCCTGGTGCTCAAAATGCAATTGATCAAATGAAATATGAGATTGCTCGAGAATTTGGTGTAAATTTAGGCCCTGATACATCTTCACGCCAAAACGGTTCTGTTGGTGGCGAAATCACTAAACGTCTCGTTGCAATGGCTCAACAACAATTAGGTGGAACATCTCAAAAATAACTAAAGAATTTTAAGTTATAGATAAAACGTATCCATTAGAGTGTCTTTGGTTAATTTTACCATCTATTTTTAAGAATGATTTTGTTCATTAGGGACACTCTAATGATTGTTAGGAGGTGAACAAAATGGCTAACAACTCAAATAACTCAAACAGTAACAAACTTCTTGTTCCTGGAGCACAAAATGCTATTGATCAAATGAAATATGAGATCGCTAGTGAACAAGGCGTTCAATTAGGTGCAGATGCAACTGCTCGTCAAAATGGTTCTGTTGGTGGTGAAATCACTAAACGTTTAGTGAAACAAGCTCAACAACAATTAGGTTCTCAAAACCAACAATAACAATTGGGTTTTAGCATCATGTACAAACCTGTAACACAATTGTTTTAAATAAACATGAATGTAAGGGAATGCCATGAATACTAATCCGCCAACTATACGGAGTTCACGTTAAATTCTAATGAAACGTGAGGGATCAATGATGGAAGCTAATCCACCAAAGCGTATTTAACATAACGTATTACTGTGAATTAATTGCACCAAACGCTTTAAATTTTATTTGAAACGTGAGGGATTGACAATGGAAACTAATCCACCAAAGCATTTATTTTCGGTCTCAGATTCACTTTCTAATTCTAGAACATTAAAAATGTGAGGGATTAATCATGAAAGCTAATCCACCCAAAAATAAATCAGATAGTCACAATCAATTACAAAAGATACGTGAGGGATAAATATGAGATCCAATCCGCCAACTATGAGTTAATCACACTTAAATATCATCAATGTTATGGTAAATGAGGTGTTTCCATTGGAGTGATTTAAGTTTTAAATCCTACTAATTCTATTAACCATTTGTTAATAAATGAGGTGTTTCCGTTGGAGCGATTTAAGTTTTAAATCCTACTGATTCTATTAACTATTTGTTAATAAATGAGGTTTTCCGTTGGAGCGATTTAAGTTTTAAATCCTACTGATTCTATTAACTATTTGTTAATAAATGAGGTGTTTCCGTTGGAGCGATTTAAGTTTTAAATCCTACTGATTCTATTAACTATTTGTTAATAAATGAGGTGTTTCCATTGAAGCAGATAGACTCATAGTAAATAAAGTAGCACTTCGGTGCTACTTTTTTATATTCTTAGAATATAGTATTTACCTTAACTATTCTATAAGTCCAGATAAGTTTTTCCAATTGTAAAAAACTTTTACCCCCCCTAGCAGTTGAGGATTAGATTGTCTTCGACAATCTGTCAGGTGTGCCCTGGACTATAGTTTACCTTACACGGCATGACTATCACACATTTAGGTTAATATACTAAATGTAGAAAACCTTTCTGTTTCTATTTAGAAAAGTTGTCGTAATAGTTAACTTTTTTATATTCATTCATTTTAATTCAATTCATATTTTTTGTATAAACTATCGATTACTTGTTATAAGGTATCTCTTTCAAATATATACTGTAGTATCCCTGTATTTTAAATAGAATAAAGCGATGTGAGTTTTTATTCTATTTAAAATTCATAAATCATTAATACTAATCACATCAAAGTTAAAATCTTAAAACTTCATGAACACAGGCTAGCTATCTAGCAATAAGACTGCTTCTTCTATCATTAAAACTATTTTTATGCCATGATTTGATTAACCCCCTTTCAATGATGAATGCAGTAATCCTATCTTATCTTAAAATAGTAAAAAGCACCCTGTCAAAAAGGACAGAGTGCTTTGGTCACTGTTTGGAGTTTTAAATTAGTGTATGCGTAGATTGGTGATTAATTATTTTGTTTCGCCGTAGAATGCATTTAAGTATAATTGTTTGATATCTTCAATTAATGGGTAACGTGGGTTAGCAGGCGTACATTGATCATCGAATGCTTCAACTGCTAATTCATCTACTGCTGCTAAGAAGTCAGCTTCTGATACACCACATTCTGAAATACTCATCGGAATATTGATTTCACGTTTTAATTCATCAATTTTATTTAATAACGCTTGAACCTTTTCTTCATTCGTACGTCCTGTTAATCCTACATACTCTGCAGCTTTAGCATAACGTTCGATTGCTTGAGGAGTTTCATATTGAGGGAATGTTCCTTGTTTGAATGGTGCATCTGTTGCATTATATTTGATAACTTCATTAATTAATAATGCATTTGCAATACCATGAGGAATATGGAATTTAGCCCCTAATTTATGAGCCATTGAGTGGCATAATCCAAGCATTGCATTAGAGAAGGCCATCCCTGCCATACATGAAGCGTTAGCCATTTTTTCTTTAGCTACTTTTGCTTCTGCTCCACCATGATAAGATTCTGGTAAGTAATCAAAGACTAATTTAGCTGATTCTAATGATAATGGAATTGTATATTCTGTTGCTACTGTTGCTACTAATGATTCTAAAGCATGAGTTAATACATCGATACCTGAAGCAGCACATAATCCTTTTGGCATGGATAACATTAAGACTGGGTCAACAATTGCCATTGTTGGAGTTAATTCGTAGTCAGCTAATGGATATTTAATTCCTGTTTCATCATCTGTGATTACAGCGAAAGGAGTGACTTCTGAACCTGTACCAGCTGAAGTTGCAATACATACTAAGCTAGCTTTTTTACCCATTTGAGGGAAGCGATAGATACGTTTACGAACGTCCATGAAACGCATTGCTAGGTCTTGGAAGTTAGTTTCAGGGTGTTCATATAATACCCACATAATTTTTGCTGCATCCATAGCAGATCCTCCACCTAAGGCGATGATGACATCTGGTTTGAAGTTGGCCATTGCTTCAGCACCTTTTTTAGCATCTGATAGTAATGGATCTGGATGAACATCTGTGAACATTGTATATTGAATTCCGTAACGATCTAACTCATCCGTGACTTGTTTTGTATATCCTAAATCAAATAACACTTTATCTGTTACAATAAATGCACGTTTTTTACCATCGAAGTTTAAGTCTTCTAATGCAACTGGTAAGCATCCAAATTTATAATAAACTTTTGATGGAACTTTAAACCAAAGCATATTCTCTCTCCTTTTAGCAACCGTTTTAATATTAATTAAATGTTTTGGTCCTACATTTTCTGATACTGAGTTATTCCCCCAAGAACCACAACCTAAAGTTAATGATGGCGCTAAAGCAAAGTTAAAGATATCTCCAATTCCTCCATGTGCTGTTGGTTGATTAATTAAGAATGTTGTTGTACGCATACGAGATGCCATCGCTTGAATATCAGCTTCAGCACGTAACTCATCTGCATAAATAGCTGAAGTATGCCCTAGACCACTATGGTTAACTAATGTTTCAGCCATATCCACTGCTTCCGCATGATTAGATGATTTGTACATTGCTAAGACAACTGATAATTTTTCATGAGCGAATGGTTCCTCTAATGAAGTATCAGTCACTTCACCAACTAAAACTTTTGTATCCTTAGGAACTTCAAATCCTGCTAATTCAGCAATTTTCCATGCTGGTTGTCCAACAATTTTAGCATTTAATGCGCCATTGACAATGATTGTCTTACGAACAGCCTCTAATTGCTCTGGATTTAATAATAAAGCTCCACGCTTTGTAAGTTCAGTCTTAACTGCATCATAGATTGACTCATCAACAATGATTGACTGTTCTGATGCACAGATGACACCGTAGTCAAATGTTTTTGATAATAATAATGAGTTAACAGCCATTGGGATGTTACATGTTTTATGGAAAATAACTGGTGTATTACCTGCCCCTACTCCAATTGCTGGTGTTCCTGAAGAGTATGCTGCTTTAACCATTCCTGGTCCACCCGTTGCTAAGATTAAATCGACTTCACACATAACTGTATTTGTTAATTCAATACTTGGTGCATCGATCCATGCAATTAATCCTTTTGGAGCTCCTGCTGCTTCAATTGTTTCACGAATCACTTGGGCTGTATAGTTTGTACAATTTTTAGCACGTGGATGGGCTGAAATAACAATTGCATTACGAGTTTTAATTGCCATTAAACATTTAAAACATGCTGTAGATGTTGGATTTGTTGTTGGAATTACTGCTCCGATTACCCCTACTGGCTCAGCAACTTTTTGAATTCCGAACGATAAATCTTCAGATAAAACCCCACATGTTTTTTCATTACGATATTTATTATAGATATATTCTGAAGCGTAATGATTTTTAATAACTTTATCTTCAACTAATCCCATTCCCGTTTCTTCTACTGCCATTTGTGCTAACGGAATACGTAAATTATTAATTGCCATTGCCGCTTTGTAGAATAATTCATCAACTTGTTCTTGTGTAAATGTGGCAAACTCACGTTGAGCTGCGCGCATTGTTTCAAGAGTTGACATTAACTCCTCAACATTTGTAATTTTATTTGTCATTCCGACTCCTCCTCAATATTGTGAATTCATTCACTTACTTACAACGCTATTATATTACATTGTGAATTATTTGTCTAATGAAAACGGATTGAAAACGTTTATAATTTCACAAATAGTAAATTTTATGATAGAAAGCGTTTTTCACTTATATATTTTACCTTATTTAACTATAAATGTAAAAATATAGATTTTTATTTCTTTCTACATTCGCACCCAAGAAAGATTATAGTTCGACAAAAAATAACTTTAACAGTACAAATTAATCGTTTTATCATTAATATTTTTTTCTAATTGAGGTATATTTTTTTGATTCATAAAATGAACTTAAATACAAAAAAAGCTGGAAGAATATTACTTCTTTCAGCTTTTTATTTATATCAATTAGAATAAATCATTTAATGGACAAGCAGTATTATCTTCTAACTCAATGATTTCACCCGCACGAACTGTAATGATTTCTGTATTATCAATACATTTTTGTACTAATGATTCAAAATCAAAGTTTTGTTCAAATTCAATACATTTTTCAAGCGATGGATTAGTCGCTGGGTGCTCTGGAACAAAGACCGTACAGCAATCTTCATATGGACGAATTGAAATATCATATGTATCGATTTGTTTCGCAATTTCAATAATTTCATTTTTATCAAGTGTAGCAACTGGACGAATAATTGGCATATTCGTTACAGCATTAATTGCATACATACTTGCTAATGTTTGAGAAGCAACTTGCCCTAAACTTTCACCATTTGCTAAAACTAAAATCTCACGTTTTTTAGCAATTCCTTCAGCGATACGATACATCATACGACGCATAACTGTCATTGTATAGCTGCTAGGAATATTCTCATAAATGGCTGTTTGTAATTCCGTGAATGGAACTACATGAACATCAATTGAGTCTACCGGTGCATAATGAGCATTTTTCTCCATTAAGTCTAACACTTTTTGTTTTGAACGAACTGATGTATATGGTGGTGATGCAAAGTGAATCGCTTCAATCTCAACTCCACGTTTTTGCATTAGGTATCCAGCAACTGGACTATCAATTCCACCTGAAATCATTAATAAACCTTTTCCACTAATTCCAACTGGGAACCCACCAAGACCTTTAATGTGATCGGCCATAATGAATGTTCCTTCGCGACGAACTTCAACAAACACCGTCATATCCGGATTATGAACATCCACGCTTAAGTGATCCGTATTAATTAATAAATGTGCCCCTACTCCACGTGAAATTTCACCTGATTGCATTGGGAATTGTTTATCTGAACGTTTTGTTTCTACTTTAAATGTAGTTGGAACTTTTGGTTGTTCATTAATAATCTCTAAAGCTAATGCTTTAATTGCATCAATTTCATTTTCACAACGAGCAGCTAAACTATAAGATTGTAATCCGAAAACTTTATCTAGCTGCTCTGTTACTAATTCTGGCGCTGTCCCATTTAAAATGATATAGAAACGGTCACGTGTCACTTCATATTTTAACTGATCAAGCCCACGTAACTTGCGGCGAATAATTTTGTGTAATGCATTTTTAAAATACTTACGATTTTTTCCTTTAATCGATAATTCACCATAACGGACTAAAATACGGTCATAAATCATTTCATCATTTCCTTCCTCGATAACCTGCTGCGATTTGTAGTACTAGTGTTTTAGTTGTGCCACAACGATTTTTAAAGCTTTAATTAGTCGATCTACTTCCTCCATTGTCGATAGATTAGAGAAACTAACACGTATACTCTCTTGTGCAACCTCATCACTAATCCCTAATGCTAATAAGATACGTGAAGCAGTCGCTGATTTAGATGAGCACGCTGATTTTGCTGAGATATAAACATCATATTCCTCAAGCGCATGAACTAACGTTTCACCTTTAATCGGAGCGGCAGCAAAATTGATGATATAAGGCGTTTGATGTTCGTGATTACTATTTACCACTACACCATCAATTTTTCTTAATTCGTTCATTGTATGATCGAATAATTGTTTAACATGTTGGTAGTTTGTTTGCAGTGGCTCTATTGCTAAGCGTAAAGCCTTAGCAAGCGCAACTGCACCCGCTACGTTAATTGTTCCTGAACGAAGGCCATACATTTGATGTCCCCCTGTAATTTCAGGTGTTAAACTTAAATATTGATTCACGATTAGTGCTCCACTTCCTTTTAATCCATGGAATTTATGAGCAGATAATGATAATAAATCAATATTCATTTTATCAATATCAACAGGAATTTTACCCACGCTTTGAACGGCATCAACATGGAATTTTACCTTTGGATATTTTTTTAATAATTGACCAATTTCATAGATTGGAAATACCATTCCCATTTCATTGTTCACATGCATGCATGAAATTAAAATTGTATCTTCACAAATGGCTTCTTGAATTTGCTTTACAATATCAGCATTGCTACCTTTGACGTCAATATATGTAACACGGAACCCTTCCGCTTCTAGTTCCTCAATTGTTTCATGAACTGAGGCATGCTCAACAGGGGTTGTAATAATGTGACGTCCACGATTTTTGTAAGCATGACACAACCCACGAATAGCCAAGTTATTACTCTCAGTTGCTCCTGATGTAAAAATAACTTTGTGTTGTTTCGCATTTAATAGGGATAAGACTTGCTTTTCTGACTGAATTAGTAATTGTTCAGCACGAGCACCAAATGCATGTAACGAACTTGGATTACCCCAAAAATTTTCATTAACTTTCACGAAAGCATTTAAAACTTCTGGATCAACAGGAGTCGTCGCACTATTGTCTAAATAAATCATTTTGATTCTCCTTCCGACATAAACATCTCAGACCCATTTTAAACTTTTAACTCTTACGAACTCTGCTCAGATAAGAGGCAGACGAATTCATTGAATATGAAACTTGTTACTTTATCGTTTCGACATTATATCACATTAAAGCTATAATCTCAAATTGCAACTATTTTCTGAGTTTATGACGTAGAAAATGGTCGTTCTATGATTTGCTTACACTATAAAGTATGAACTTCATCATCAATTTGCTAGAAAAAATTCACTTTTAATAGCAAATCATCTAGATGTCCTTATTATTATATTATGCATTTATTCTTATTTCACTTCATTTATCTGCATCATAGAACTTTTTTTGGCTCTATTCTAGATAAGTGTTGATAATTAACAACATTGATTTCATCATATTTAATTGTATCTATTATCAATGAGTTAGGCGAAGCAATCATGATTTTTATTAAATATCAACATTCTTTTAGAACGCAGCTTTATTTTTTTGCATTTGTTTACTCAAAATAAAAACTGTCTATAACTCACGACGTCCTTATAGACAGTTTCCTTTATTATAATAGATAGCAATCTAATTGTTGCTTAAATTGATCATAAGTTAAATCAAAACGTGAACCTTCAATCTCTTTTAATAATTCACGCATCTTTTCGATCACCGTTTCATAATTTCCTTGACGGAATTGATCCTCAGCAATCGTTAAATCCACGACATACATTCCTTCTCGTCCAATATAACGATGACCATATACCATTAAACGTTCGGCTAATTTAGATTGTTGAACCTCAATCTCCACTCGATTAGATAATTCTTGAATCGACTCTTGTGCTAGAGCAAGCTGTTTATCAATCTCTGCAATATTAATAGGTAATCGCCCAATCGTTTCAAATAATAATTGAATAGCGAAGTTTGCACGTTTAATCATCTCTTCAGTTTCCTCATTCTTAACTGGGAAGTTAACTTGATGATACATTCCTTTAAGATGATTGAATGTTTTCAATAAATGAAGTGCACGCTGGCGACATTCTTTTTCTCCAGCATATAAGCTTTCAATTTCACCATCAAACACAGCTAATTGTTCTTTAATCTCATCTAATTGTTGGTTCAGCGATGATAACTCACGTAGTAACACAGAATTTGCACTTTGATGTTCATCGACTTTTCCGACTAAATAGACTAATTCATTACTTACAATTTGAATTTCATTTAATAAAAAGGCGAAATGACTCTCCTCTTCCTCAGGCATACGATAATTTCCTTTAATATTTTCATAACGCTCTTGAAGTTGCTCGCTATGCTCTTGTAGCTCTTGCATAAGCGATTTCGTTTTAATAACTGTCTCTTTTAACACCTCTTGAAGTTCATATTCTTTCTTCATGAATTCAATCATTTGTTTAGCATTATCATGAATCTCAACAAGCATTCCTTCAATCTTGACAAAATCAAAACGTTTGATCCAATTTGGAATCTCATCTAATTGCTCATGATACACTGCAATCGTTTCTTCAATTTGAAGATGCTTTAAATAGACACCTGATTTCATAATAGATTCATAGCTCTTTAAAACTTCACGTAATAAAGGCTTGATTTCTTGTGTAATTGTATCTTTATACATTGGAGTGCGTTCAAACATATGAACAATAATTTCAATATGTGACTTAATCAGTTCAATCGTTTCATCAGCTAAATCGTAATTACATTCTTCCATACACTCATTAAATTTTAAGAAAAAGACTTCAACATCTTTAAATAAGGTCTTCATCTCTTCTTTAAACTCAATATAGTTCTCTTCTTCTTTTTCATAACGACGTTTTAATTGTTCAAACGTTTCTTTTAATCCAATGACATTTGAACGACTACGTTCTTCTGATTTCTTTAACGACTTAATTTCTTCAATTAATTGTTCAACTTCTTCTTTTAACAACTCAAGTGTTTGTTTTAATTCTACTAAATGCTCATCGGCTTCAACGAAACTTTTATTGGCAACAAGCTCTTCCGTATAAATAATTTGCTCCGTGACGGTAATAAAGTCGGATTCTAATTTTCCCCAACGTCGTTCCCATTGTTGAACTAACTTAACAATACGCTCACTCTTTTTTGTGCTACGTAGCTTGGCTAATTCAAACGGGACCGTCTGATTAGAAATCTCATGTTTTAAATAATCAAGTTCATCAATTTTAGCATAGTATTGTTTCTTTTTTGATACGATAATAACTGAGTAAATTAATACGATTGCTAAGACGACGATCATCACTATTAAAATTAGTAATTTAAAATCTGTCATAGTATCCTCCCATCACGCTTTCTTAAACTGTTTACTGTCTTTTAATGATATCATAATTTGATAAAAAATCCTATTGTTTCTATGTTTTTCTATTTATTTTTGCTATAATGTGTGCAAACTATTTTATATCATACCAAGGGGGGAGAAAATGTTTCATCCAACTGCTTATCAAGGAACATTAGAAGAAAACTATGAAACAGTATTATTACAATTAAAAGGATTGACTTATGAAGAATCCGATTTGATTGCAAATTTATCTAATGCATCAGCTTTATTAAATCAATTTTTAGAGGACATTAACTGGGTTGGATTTTACTTAAACAAAGGCGAAGAGCTTGTACTTGGACCATTTCAAGGATTACCTGCTTGCATCCGTATTCCATTTCATAAAGGAGTTTGTGGTTATGCAGCTACAACAAAGCAAACAGTTGTCGTTAAAAATGTTCATGAATTTCCTGGACATATTGCCTGTGATGGTGCAACCAACTCTGAAATTGTAGTTCCTATTTTAAAAGATGATGAACTAATTGGAGTATTAGATATCGATAGTCCTCGCTTAAATCGATTTAATGAAATCGATCAAAAATATTTAGAACAATTTGTGCAAATCATTGTGGAAACTATTCCTACTAACTAAATTTAAGCTTAATTATTGGAAAATGTTTAGAACTCGGATTTTTTGTTGACAATAAAGTAGAATATTGATATTATACTTGAGTGCGTATATTAAAGGCAGCTTTTTATCTGACTGTAACGTATAGATTAAACCTCAATATCGCTTAAAGGTATTGATGGCATATCGTATAACCTTTTGGCTGCAAAGGCGAGGATATGAGATTTTAATCTATCCTATAGTATTTGATAAATTTTCTCCTTTTTTGGTATGCAAAATCAAAATTTCTGACAAATTAAAAGGAGGTCATAGCATGGCTCGTTATACTGGACCAAGCTGGAAAATTTCTCGTCGTTTAGGATACTCTATCTTAGAAAACGGAAAAGAATTACAAAAACGCCCTTATGCACCTGGGCAACACGGACAAGCTCGTAAAAAAATCTCTGAATACGGATTACAATTACAAGAGAAACAAAAATTACGTCATGCATACGGAATGACTGAGCGTCAATTCCGTCGTACATACGATCGTGCTGGTAAATTACAAGGTAAACATGGTGAGAACTTCTTATACTTATTAGAATCTCGTCTTGATAACTTAGTATACCGTTTAGGATTAGCTAACACTCGTCGTCAAGCTCGTCAGTTAGTTAACCACGGTCACATCTTAGTAGATGGACAACGCGTTGATATCCCATCTTACTCAGTAAAACCAGGACAAACTATCAGCGTTCGTGAAAAATCAGCTAACTTAGCTATCATCAAAGCTGCTTTAGAAGGAACTGTACACCGTCCAGACTTCGTATCATTCGACGAAGCTACAATGACAGGAACATTCGTACGTTTACCAGAACGTTCTGAAGTATTCGCTGATATCCACGAAAACTTAATCGTAGAGTTCTACAGCCGTTAATCTTTAATGGCACTAAAAAGACTTCGGATTTTCCGAAGTCTTTTTTTGTTCTTCCAAATCCCTCTTTCACCTCACATCATCATCTCCTATTTTTAGTCATAACTAATATTACTTAAACTTTTAGCTACTTCAATTATTATAATAAATTATAAATTCAGTTTTCTCATCTATTAAATTAGCATCAATTAATAAGGACAACTTCAGCATTGTCCTTTTTTTAGTCTTTATCATTATTAACAATTTCTTAAAATACAGCACCGTTTTAAGATCTCATTGTCTCATCTAATTCATTTAATAAACTAATCATACACTGTACTCGTTTACTTAAAACGACGCCCTCTTTAGTCACATAGTAAAATAAACGCGATAATGTATAAGCCTCTTCTTCTAAATAACTAATTCCTTTAAAACCTTGATGTTTCATTAAGGTAGAAGCAAAAGTCATTCCGTGTTGGTGTCTTAGTGTTTCTTTAATTAAATAATTGCTTCCAAGTATCACTTTATGTTTGGGTATAATCCTTAAGTTCTCTAAGAAGAAATCAGTCATTGCTCGTGTTCCAGAGCCATCCTCTCGAACAAACCATGCTTGCGAAGAAAAGAACGTGTGATACTGTGCTGGTGACTTAGGTAATGTTAATTTATCACTATAAGCAATCTGCAAGGTATCACAATAAAACGGCTGACGATTAAGAGTTAAAGGGACTTCATCATCCTCAATTAATCCAATTTCTAACTCAAGTTGATTGATCTTCTCCATTATCGTATGACTATTTTCAATAATAACCTCAAACATTAAGTTCGGATATAACTTGGATAATTGTAGTAAGATTTTGGGTAATAAATACTCTCCTATTGTTAAACTAGCTCCAATTTTCAATGTTCCTTGAACTTCTGTTTTTTGACTCTTGATCTCGTTCATCATTTCCTCATATTGATGCACAATCTTTTTAGCACGCTTATAAAGTAATTCTCCATCTGGTGTTAATAAAAAATTCTTTTGTTTATTTGAACGCAAAATTAATATGGTATCTAATTGTTTTTCAAGGCCAGAAATGTGCATACTAACTGCAGGCTGTGACAAATTCAATTTCTGAGCAGCTTTCGTAAAATTTTGTTCATCTACAACTTGAATAAATGACTTTAACTCATCTATCATTAGAAACACCTCTACTATAATTTTATCTGATTATAACCATTATAATAATTAATTTTAATTATATTAAAAACTATTATATACTTATAGCGTAGATTTTAAGAGAAGGAGTATTGAACCAATGAAAACTCAAGACTTTATCCAACAAAAACTTACAAATTTTAAAGATATCTTCCCAGGTCTTATCGTTTGTATTCTCATCGGCTTAGTAGCTAAATATCTTGGAACATTAGTTCCAACACTCGGAGGAGCAACTATTGCTATTTTACTTGGGTTATTATTAGGAAATACTGTTTTAACACATAAAAAACTTCATAAAGGCATACGTTTTTCAGAATCAAATTTATTATCTTACTCAATTGTTCTACTTGGTGGAACCTTAAGCTATACAGTCATTTTAGAGTTAGGGGTTTCTGGTGTTAGCTTTATCATTTTACAAATGGCATTAACGATTGCATTTTGTTTATTTGTCGGTAAGCAGCTTGGATTTTCAGAAAATTTCCGCTTATTAATGGCCTCAGGAAACGCTGTATGTGGTTCTTCAGCTATCGGTGCAACAGCTCCAGTCATCAAAGCAAATGATGTGGAGAAATCAATTACAATTACCTTAGTTAACTTAACAGGTACCATCTTAATGATGATTTTGCCATTCTTCACAAATCTACTATATGAAAATGAAACGATGTTATCATCCGCTTTAATCGGTGGAACATTACAATCAGTAGGACAAGTCGTCGGAAGTGCCTCAATGGTTAACCATGATGTCTTAAAGTACGCAACGATTTTTAAAATTGTTCGAATTATTTTCCTAGTATTCGTTATTTTAGGGTTCGCTAAACTAAAAAAAGATGAAGAAAATCATGACGCCGAGTTACATCATAAAAAACCAAATGCTAAAATAAAAATCCCTTGGTATGTTAAAGGATTCTTCTTAATGTGCTTCCTATTCAGTATTGGATTTATTAGCGAAAATATATCTCTTGGCTTTAAACAAATCAGTAACTACCTCGAAATCTTCGCTTTAGCTGGAATTGGAATGAGCGTTAAATTTAAAGATTTAATGAAAGCTGGGTTAAAGAGTGGTGTTTACTGTTTAGCCATCGGGATTGCTCAAATCATCTTCGCTGTCATTTTAATTAGAATTTTACTATAATAAAAAGACGCTCTGACGTCTTTTTTAACTCCTTACTATAGATGGTATTTAAAGCAATGCAAATAAAACATATATTTTTAAATGCTAAAAAAGGAAGGTCTTGAACCTTCCTTTTACTTTATTAAACGTGTTTGATTAAGAAATATTTTTTCTTACCACGACGGATAACAGTGAATTTACCACCGATTGCATTTTCTTTTGAAACTGTAAATTCTAAATCGTTCACTTTTTCTCCGTTGATCGAGATTGAGTTATTATTGATGAACTCACGTGATTCACGTTTTGAGCTAGCTGCTTTCGTAAATACAAGTGCATCCACTAAGTTAAGATTTTCAGCTAATTCAACTGATGGTACATCTTTGAATCCAACCTCAATTTCTTCAGCTGTTAACTCAGATAAGTTTCCACTGAATAATGCTTGAGTGATTTTTAACGCTTGCTCGTATGCCTCTTGACCATGCACGATTGTTACGACTTCTTTCGCTAATGTTTTTTGTGCTAAACGCTCATGTGGTGCAGCCTTGAAAGCTTCCTCGATTGTAGCAATTTCTTCTTGTGATAAGAATGTGAAGTATTTTAAGAACTTAATAACATCTTCATCTGCTGTATTAATTAAGAATTGGTACATTTCGTAAGGTGTCGTTTTATTGCGATCTAACCATACTGCTCCACCTGCAGTTTTACCAAATTTTGTTCCATCTGCTTTTGTTACTAATGGCATTGTTAATCCAACAGCTTTTGCTTCATGCCCCATTGTTTTACGAATTAACTCTAATCCTGATGTAATGTTACCCCATTGATCTGATCCACCAATTTGTAACACACAGTTTTTCGTTTCAAATAAATGTTTGAAGTCCATTCCTTGTAGGATAGTATAAGAGAATTCAGTAAATGTCATCCCATGCTCTAAACGAGAGCATACTGTATCTTTCGCTAAGATATAGTTAATGTTGAAAAACTTACCGAAATCGCGTAAGAATTCAATCATGCTTAAGTTTGAAGTCCAATCATAGTTATTAACTAACTCAGCAGCATTTGGTTGATCTCCAAATTCCATGAATTGTGATAACTGGCGCTTAATACTTTCAGACCATTTGATCACTGTCTCATGACTATTTTCTTGACGCTCAGCTGAACGACCTGTTGGGTCACCGATTAATCCTGTTGCTCCACCTACTAATGGTAATGGTTTATGACCAGCCATTTGGAATCGTTTTAACGTTAAAATTGGTAATAAAGAACCAATATGTAAACTATCTGCTGTTGGATCAAATCCACAGTATAATGTAATTTTACCTTCTTCCATTAACGCATCTAACGCTTCTAAATCCGTGCAGTCATTAATTAATCCACGCCACTCTAATTCTTTTAAGAATTCGTTTTTCATTATTTTCACCTCATTTAATCTTTTGTAGGATAATTTTATTATCCTCTATCGTTTTAATTCAAAACCAAATTTACCTTATCAAATGAGTTGATTAATCAAAAGTTATACAAGTTGAATTAATAACCCTCCGTTAGTTCAGACTATCTTTCTCTTTAATAAATGAGCAAAACTATGATCTATATATAAACAGATAAGTATTCTACATCTTGAGTAGCAAATAAAAAATACTGATATGTTTTATCTATCAAGGCAGCCTATAGTCCAGTTAAAAATTTTCTCTGAAGAAAATTTATCTGGACTTATATAGATAAGATTTTCTAAACAAACATCCTTCTAATACAAGCCTTTTCCTTTAGTAAAGCTCGACTCTGTCTTGCCTATAAATTATGAATAACACTATCCATCAAAGGAAGATAGATTAACTAATTTACTAAAGCTAGAAATGGAACTAACAACCCTTCATGAGAATATCTAAACTACGTTACATATTCTAGCCTTCAGGATAAGTTTACGCTAAAGTAAACCTTCTTCTAATTCAACTTTTTTCTCGAAGTAGGGCTCGACTCTGCCTCGCTTATAGACTATGGATAACACTGTCCATCAAGGGAAGATAGATTAAATAATCTACTAAAGCTAGAAATGGAACTAACAACCCTTCATGAGAATATCTAAACTACGTTAGATATTCTAGCGTTCAGGATAAGTTTACGCTAAAGTAATCCAAGATTACTAGCGCAACTAAAAAACCCTTCATTCTATCTAAAAAAGATAAAATGAAGGGACGAAAGTTCGCGGTACCACCCAACTTGTTAAATCTATGATTCAACCACTCGATTTGATAACGGTAAAGACCGGTTCATATGAACATGCTCCAAGAGTGTAATTCGTGATTATTACTGCCTTAGTTCTCACCTACCACTAAGTCTCTGTGACTGCTCTTAATAATCACTACTAAATTCTTATCATTGCACTAGTATTAATGCTTGGATTATAACAAATTGTGTATGTTTATGTCAACCTTATTTTGTTGTACTACGCCAAACAAATGAGTGAGGTAACGTGATTTGAGTTTCAGTTACTTCCTCTTCTTTCATTAATTTCGTTAATAAACGCATCGCAACAGCACCAATATCGTACGTTGGAATGTTGATTGTACTTAATTGTGGACGTGACATAATCGCATATTTTGTATTTTGGAATCCGATGATTTCTAAATCATTTGGAACACTAATTCCATGCTCAATCGCTGCATTCATGAACATGACAGCCACTGAATCACGTACAGCTAATGCTGCATCAGGAGCCGCATTATTAGCGAAGAATTCTTTAAATGCTTCTAATGAGTTTTCAAATTTATTATATAGTCCTAAAATGCGTGGTTCTAACCCTGCTTCTGCTAATGCACGACGATATCCTTGTTCTTTTAACTCGTTCATTGCATAATATGAGCTTGATGTAATAAAGGCGATATCTTTATTTCCATTTTCAATTAATTTTTTAGTAGCTTCATAAGCGGCTAATTCGTAATCAATTAAAACGGCTGGTAAACGTCCATCTAAATCTTTAACTGATAATAAAACTGTTGGCACGGTATCGTTCGCTAAGCGCTCGATTTCATCGTCACTCAGTTTATCTGCCATCATTAAAACACCATCGACTTGAGAAGCAATCATGTTTTGCCATACATTTGTAGCAATATCATTTTCATTATGTGTCACGTTTAAGAAGACTGAGTAACGGTATTTATCAGCGATATCTGCTACTCCATCGATCATTTCTGATACAGAAGCACGTGAGCATGTTGGAACAATTAATCCAACGTTTGTTGAACGACGACTTGCTAAACCACGAGCAATCGCATTTGGACGATATCCTAATTCATTAATTGCAGCTAAAACACGCTCACGAGTTTTCGGCTTTACCTTTTCTGGATTATTTAAAACGCGTGACACTGTCGCTAATGAAACATCAGCAACACGTGCTACATCATAAATTGTTACTTTAGACATAACATCAACTCCTAATACATTGAAATTTTCCTGTACCTATCTATCATTCTAACCTACAAAGTACGACTTTGTAAGCACTAACATCATCATAATCTTCGATACTACATTCATTTTATCGAAAAAGATTTGATTAATCAACAATTTAATGAAAATTTTCATTTTAAAATCGCTTGCTTTTTTTTATGATTATTTTTATTATAGTCAGGAAAACTTTAACTTATTCTAGCTTAATAAATTTTTGAAAAAAACATCAAATTCTTCCAGGCTCATTTGTTGATTCGCATCTGATAATGCCACAGTCGGATTTGGATGAACTTCAGCCATAATTCCATCTGCGCCAACAGCTAAAGCGGCTTTTGCAATTGGAAGTAAGATGTCTTTACGTCCCGTTGAGTGAGTAATGTCAACAAAAACTGGTAAATGCGTCTCACGTTTTAAAATTGGGACCGCTGAAATATCAAGTGTATTACGCGTTGCTTTTTCATATGTACGAATTCCACGTTCACATAACATAACATTTGGATTTCCATGCATCGTAATATATTCAGCAGCATTTACAAATTCTTCAATCGTTGCACTTAATCCACGTTTTAATAAAACAGGTTTATTAATATGTCCAACTGCTTTTAATAATGAAAAGTTTTGCATATTACGAGCACCAATTTGCACAACATCTAAATAAGGTAAAGCTGCTTCTAAATCACTTGCATCCATGATTTCACTGATCACGCGTAAATCATATTTTTTCGCCACCTCAGACATGATTTTTAAGCCTTCAATTCCAAGACCTTGGAAGTCATAAGGAGATGTTCGCGGCTTAAATGCGCCTCCTCGAATATATTTTAAACCTTTGGCAGCTAGATTAGCTGCGACACGTTCCATTTGCTCTTGTGATTCAACACTGCATGGTCCAAAAACAAAGGTTGCTTCTCCTTCCCCAATAGAATCTCCATTAACTTCGATAACTGTATCTTCAGATTTATTTTTACGCGATACTAATAATCCTTTTTTATGGCTCTTTTCTTCTTGTAATTTCACACTTACTTTGAAAATTTCTTTAAAAATGTGGACCATCATTTCATCACTCATAGGTCCTTGATTTTTTTCTTTTAATTGTTCAATGATTTGTTGTTCACGAATGGGATCATATTTTTTTAATCCCTGTTTATCTTTTTCACGACCCACTGCTTCTACTAATTCTGTACGTTCATTTAATAATTGTAAAAGTTGTAAATTAATCTCATCAATTCGATTTCTTAACTGATTTAAATTTTCATTTTTCATTTGATCACCTCATGCTATAGTCTATTTCTATTATAGCTAATAATTGATTCTTTTAAAGTTAGTTTCATTATTGAGCGGCAAAAAAGGGAACAAGATAAAAACTTGCTCCCCTTTTCTCACTATCCACGTAAAACAGCGTCATGCTCTTTAGTTAAAGCATTTAATACTTTTTGGTGTGTTGGTTGTAAATCTTCATCTGTTAATGTTTTTTCACGATCTAAATAGTAAAGTGAAATTGCCACTGATTTTTTACCTTCTTCAACACCTTTACCTTCGTAAATATCAAAGACTTCAACCGTTTGTAATAATTTATTAGCTGCTTTTTTGATGGTTTGAACTAAGTCATCTGCTAATACTTCACGATCAACGACTAACGCAATATCACGTGTCATACCCGGATGTTTAGGTACCATTGCATAAGCAGGTTTTGAAGTTTCTAATCCGAATAACACATCTAATGATAATTCAAATACATATGTTTCATGTAAGTCTAATTCACGTTGTAATTCAGGATGAACTTGTCCAACTACCCCTACTAAGATATCATTTACATAAACCATAGCCGTACGTCCTGGATGGAACTCTTTATATTCATCAGCTACGACTGGACGATAAGTGACATTTAAGTGACCCATTTCAGTTAAGACTGCATCAACATAACCTTTCGCCACATAGAAGTCTACTTTTTCAACTTTTGCTTGCCATTTATTTGTAATGATTTGTCCTGTCACAGCCCCTGAAATTTTCGTTTCTTCTGTATATTCTCCATTAGCTTGACCGTAAACTTTTCCAATTTCATAAATAGCTACCGTATCCATTGTACGTGCATTATTATAACGCACTACTTCTAATAATTGAGGAATGGTTGATTGACGTAAGTGTGAGCGATCTTCACTCATCGGCATCGCTAATTTAACTAATTCTTTCTTGTTAGCTGGGATCGATAAGAATTGCTCTGCTTTTTCAGCACTTGTTAATGAATAAGTAATGACTTGTGTTAATCCGCAAGCCATTAATGTTTGGTGTGCTTTATTGCGCATTAATTGGATTGGTTTATATCCACCTTTAATATCTGTTGAAGGTAACGTTGTTGGAATATTATCGTACCCATAAATACGTCCCGCTTCTTCAATTAAATCCTCAACAATTGTAATATCTAATCGACGAGATGGAACGTGTACCGTAAATACATCACCATTTAAATCATAAGTAAAGTTTAATCGTGTCCAAACATTTGCTACCTCTTCATTGCTCATGTTTGTTCCGAGTACTGAGTTGATTTTAGCTGCTGTAATTTCAATACTTACTGGTTCAACTGTTAACTCATCATGAGCAACGATTCCAGCACATACTTGCCCATTAGCTAACTCAGCTAATAACTGTGCTGCACGGTTAATTGCTAACTCTGTACGTTTTGCATCAATTCCTTTTTCAAAACGAGCTGATGATTCAGAACGTAATCCTAAACGAGTTGATGTTTTACGAACTGATAAACGATCGAATAATGCTGATTCTAATAACACGTTTGTTGTATTATCTGTAACCTCAGTCGCTGCTCCTCCCATCACACCAGCAATGGCAATTGGTGTTTGACCATCCGTAATGATAATATCTCCTTCTGCTAATTCACGATCTTGCCCATCCAATGTTTTCATTGTTTCACCAGCAATGGCTTCACGAACAACAATTTCTTTAGAAGCGATTGTATCGTAATCAAAAGCATGTAATGGTTGTCCCATCTCTAACATGACATAGTTCGTGATGTCAACTACGTTATTTTTCGGGCGCATTCCAGCTGCGATTAAACGAGCTTGTAACCATTGTGGAGATTCTTTGATTTCAACGTTTTTCACAACGCGTGATAAGTACATTGGTGCTTTCTCAGTTTTTGAGCTAACTTTGATTAAGTCTTTAGCAGCTTCTGCTACTTCTTCCACTGTTACTTCATCAAATTTAACGTCACGTGATAAAATAGCAGCTACTTCGTAAGCAACGCCATACATTGATAAACAATCCATACGGTTTGGCGTTAATCCAAGCTCAATCACTGTATCATGGAATTTTAAATATTCTAATGCGTCCATTCCAACTGGAGCATCATCTGCACAAATGAAGATTCCATCTGCATAAGCTTGAGGAACTAACTTTTGCTCAATCCCTAACTCTTTTAATGAACAACACATTCCGTTAGATTCTTCACCGCGTAGTTTTGATTTTTTAATTTTAAAGTTTCCTGGTAAAACAGCTCCTGGTTTAGCCACGATGATTTTTTGTCCAGCCGCTACGTTTTTCGCACCACATACGATTTGAACAACACCGTCTTCTCCACCAACATTTACTTGACATACTGATAATTTATCCGCATTTGGATGTTGTACACGTTCTTCAACATAACCAATTACAACATTCGTTGCATCTGCTAATACATTAACCGATTCTACTTCAATCCCTGTTCTTGTAATTTTTTCTGCTAAATCTTTTGGATCAATATCGCTTAAATCAATATATTGACTTAACCAATTCACTGAAACTAACATCTATATGGCCTCCATTCAATCTTATTTAAACTGATTAATAAATCTTAAATCATTTGTATAGAAGTTACGGATATCTTCAATTCCGTATTTAAGCATGGCGATACGCTCTGCTCCGATACCGAATGCAAATCCTTGATATTTCTTAGAATCAAATCCTGACATTTCTAAGACGTTTGGATGCACCATCCCTGCTCCTAAAATTTCAATCCATCCTGTTCCTTTACAGATGTTACATCCACATCCTGAACATTTTGAGCATGTTACGTCAACCTCTACTGATGGTTCAGTAAATGGGAAGAATGATGGACGTAAACGGATTTCACGATCTTCACCAAACATTTTACGAGCTAATTCTAATAATGTTCCTTTTAAGTCAGCCATTGTAATATCTGTATCAATAACTAATCCTTCAATTTGAGTAAATTGATGTGAGTGAGTCGCATCATCATCGTCACGACGATATACTTTACCAGGGCAGATAATTTTGATTGGTCCTTGACCTTTAGCTGCTTCTAAAACACGTGCTTGTACAGGTGACGTATGTGTGCGTAATAAAGACTCTTCAGTAATATAGAATGAATCTTGCATATCACGAGCTGGATGTCCTTTAGGTAAGTTTAATAATTCAAAGTTATAATGATCCCACTCTACTTCTGGACCTTCTTCAACTGTGTATCCCATTGAGATAAATAAAGCTTCTAATTCGTTCGTCACGGCTTGTAATGGATGAACAACACCAATATAGTTTGTACGTCCTGGTAATGTCACATCAATTGTTTCATTTGCTAACTGTTGTTGAATGGCTAAAGCTTCTAACTCAGCTTTTTTAGTTTCAATTGCTTGTGAAATTACAGATTTAACTTCGTTTGATACTTGCCCAGCACTTTTACGTTCTTCTGGCGCCATATCTTTCATGTTTTTCATCACTTCTTGAATTGGACCTTTTTTTCCTAGGTATTTTACGCGAAGATCATTTAATTGTTTTAAATCAGTTGTATTTGCTACTTCTGATAAAGCTTCGACTTGTAATTGTTTTAATCGATCTAGCATCTTAATTCCTCCAAACTGTTTTTTTAAAAATAAAAAAACGTCCTTAAAAAAGGACGTTTCACACGCGGTACCACCTTTATTGCTAAGATAAATTCTTAACCTCTTAAAACGGATAACGGCCGCAACCGGATGTGATTAGCATCACTCACAAGGTGAATTCATGAGTTTAACTATAAGAGTGCTTCCAGTCTTAGACACCCTCTCCCTTAATAGCAAGTTCCTCATTACTACGCCTTAATCAACGTTTTTTTATTTTTTCTTATCTCTATTATATACATTCAAATGAAAAATGTACAATATTTTATGATATTTAGTAAAATTTTCAATTCATTAAACGAATTTAAACGGTTCCGTACTTAACTCAGAGGCCAGTGCAATATCGCCCATTAATTCATTTAATAAACTTGCAACATGTTGCTTCATAATACACTCTGCATGGTGTCCCACATCTAAAATGTTTAATCCCATCTCTTGAGCATCTTGGGCATCATGGAATCCTACATCACCTGTAATAAATAAATCAGCTTTCTTAGCCTTAACAGGTCCAATATAGCTACTTCCACTTCCACCAATAATCGCAACTGTTTTAATTTTTTTATTCAGCTTACCAACGAAGCGGGCATGTGAAACATTTAAAGCCTGTTTAACGTGTTGAATATACTCAGAAGCTTCAACTGGATTTTCAACTTGCCCAATACGTCCAAGACCATACTCAGCATCAGGCATCGTCACATTTAAGGCATACACATCATATGCCATTTCTTCGTAAGGATGTACCGTTTTAATTTTAGCAATCACACAACTTACTAAAGAAGTTGGAAGTACCCCTTCAATCTTCACTTCATCCACGTATTCAATTTCACCAGTTTGTCCGATAAACGGTTGACTACCCGCTAATGGTTGAAATGAACCGGTTCCTGAAGTCGTAAATGTGCAGTGTGAATAAGCACCAATCTGTCCAACGCCTGCATCTCCCATAACCTGACGAACATCTTCAACATGTGTGCTAGGAACATAAATCGCAATTTTTGAATATTCTTCACGTTTCGTCGGAATTAAAGGTTGAATGTTCATTAACCCTAGAGCATTAGCTAAACAGTCATTCATCCCATTTTTTGCGATATCAAAGTTGGTGTGCATAGAATACACACAAATATCGTGCTTGATGCAAAGCTCTACGATTTTCCCTTTTGGAGTATTCGTATTAATTGAAGCTAATGGACGATAAATAAATGGATGATGCGCCACGATTAAATTGGCTCCACGTTCAATCGCTTCTTCAACGACCGCCTTAGTTACATCGAGTGTCACTAAAACTTTAGTTAATGGGCGATTCACATTTCCGATATGTAATCCAATAGGATCTTTATCGTAAGCTAAATGTTTTGGAAATAAGACTTCCAATTGTTTAATGACATCTGAAATACTAAGACTCATTTATAACACCTCTTTTAATAATGCTTGGCGTTGTTTTAAACTCTCCAAACGTGGATGATTCACTGGTAATTGATGAATGATGGATTCATTTTTAGCAAATTCTTTACTCCATTTTGCATGGAAAACGTCATGTTCTTTGTTTAAGCGTAAAATTGGCCCAAATTCAATATCTAACTCGCTATAAGGGACTAATTCCTCAACTGGTTTAGCAACAATAATCTCATAGAACTTTCCTTCATCTAAAACGATTTTTTCATCAATGATTTCAAATTGATGTGCTGCTAGCCAAGCACGCAATAAGTTAGCATCAATATTAGGTTGTAAGACTAAACGTTGAAATGATTGAGACAATGAGATATTGTCTTCTAAAATAGAGACAATTAATTTCCCACCCATTCCAGCAATCACAACACCTTCAACTTCAGAAGGATTTAAAACCGTTAAGCCCGGACCTAAGCGTGTTTCAATTTTCTCATTTAAGTTGTATCGAGCAATTGTTGTTTTTGCTGCTTCTAAAGGACCTACCCCGATATCAGCCGCAATTGCTTTTTTTAATTGACCATTTAAAATACCTACACAAGGTAGGTATGCATGGTCTGTTCCAACATCCGCTACAGTTTGTAGTGGTGCTAGAGCATTTAAACATGTTTGTAAACGTAACGATAAATCGTAATTCATACTATCGAATCCTATTCTTCCATGAAGTCTTTTAAGCGACGGCTACGAGAAGGATGGCGTAGTTTTCGTAATGCTTTTGCTTCAATCTGACGAATACGTTCACGAGTTACACCGAATTCTTTTCCGACTTCTTCAAGTGTACGTGTGCGTCCATCTTCAAGTCCAAAGCGTAAACGTAACACGCGCTCTTCACGATCGGTTAACGTTTCTAAGACATCATCTAATTCTTTTTTAAGCATTTCGTTAGAAGCAAACTCAGATGGTGATAATGCATCCGCATCTGGAATGAAATCTCCTAAGTGTGAATCATCTTCTTCACCTACTGGTGATTCTAATGAAACGGGTTCTTGAGAGATTTTTAAGATTTCACGAACTTTCTCAGGTGAAATTCCCATTTTTTCTGAGATTTCTTCTGGTAATGGTTCACGCCCTAATTCTTGAACTAATTGACGTTGAATACGAACTAATTTATTAATTGTTTCAACCATGTGAACTGGGATACGAATTGTACGTGCTTGGTCAGCAATCGCACGAGTGATAGCTTGACGAATCCACCATGTTGCATATGTTGAGAATTTGAATCCTTTACGGTAGTCAAACTTTTCAACGGCTTTAATTAATCCCATGTTTCCTTCTTGGATTAAGTCTAAGAATAACATTCCACGTCCCACATGACGTTTTGCAATACTTACAACTAAACGTAAGTTTGCTTCAACTAGACGTTTTTTCGCGTACTCACCTTCATGAATCACGCGACGTGCTTCTTCATCACTTAACTCAGTAATTCCAATTAAGAATTCATTTCCATCATTTGCTTCTCCAGCATCTTTAATTAAAGAGTCAATACGCTCTAACAATTCAGCTGGAAGCTCTTCATTGCGACGACGTAAATCTAAAATCTCAGTCGAAATATCTCCGCGCTCAATTTTCTTCGCAAAGTTAATCTCTTCTTGGCTTGATAATAATTCAACACGTCCGATCTCTTTTAAGTACATACGAACTGGATCGTTGATTTTAAACTGTGATGTAAACTCAAAATCATCGAATTTTTCTTCTAAATCTACTTCATCCTCAGCATTAAAGTCAGCTGGGATGTTTTCATCATCTTCATCTTCGTTATCGAAATCAGGTAAGATTAAAACTGTTTCTTCCTCTTCTGCTTGAGCAACTTCTGGTTCAACAATTTTTTCTGATTTAACGATATCAATTCCTTCTGCATCATATAAATCTAAAAATGAACTAATCATTTCTGGGTCTAAATGAACTTGTTCAAAGTTATTATTGATTTCATCGTATGTTAAATAACCACGTTTTTTTCCTAACTTGATTAATTGATTATTAATTTCTAAAATCTTTTTTTCGTCAAGTACCGGATTTGACATAAAACCACTCCTTCTATTTCCCAAACTGTTGTTTGAGTTGATTTACTTTACCTAGTAATTCCAATTTCTCGTGATCTAATGTTGCTTCGCTAATTTGTTTTTTTAATTGCTCCATCTGAGCTCTATAAACATATTCTTTAACGACAGAAATTAAATCATAAATGACTTCATCACTTCCAAGGGGTGGAAGCGACTCGCACTCAAAAATAATATCTGTAATCGGCTTAACTAAGGCTTCGTCAATCCAATTTAAAAAATATTGTAAATTCATCGTTTCATGTGTCGTGTAATAATCTAAAATATATAGCACGATATTACGACGCGTTGGATCATTCAAATAACCATTTAACTCTTTTTCTACCTGTAAAGCGACACGGCGCTCTTTTAACATGTAGTGAATTAACATTTTTTCAGAACGTTCATATTTAGTATCTCGCACTTGTCTTGAATGTATCTGTAGGTTTTCGTTTTTATTGTTATTAATATTGGCATTTTTATACACTTGACTTTTGCTACTATTGAACTCCTGCAAAATACTTTGCTCACCTATTGAAATATCATACGCTAATTTTTTTAAAATTAACTCTTGCAGAGTGTGACTTTGCAAGGTATAAGCAAAATGGTAGATTTGACGTTTAAATTGCTCTCGATGGCTAACAAATTCTAAATTAAACTGTCGTTTAATATAACGATACTGATAATCGACAGCTGGAATTGCTTGATCAATTAACTTAGAAAAGGCCTCTTTCCCGTGTGTCTTAATAAACTCATCAGGATCCATTTTATTTGGAATTTCAACGACACTGACTGAAAAGTTTTGTGCCATTAAAATAGGAATTGCTTTGTTCGCAGCAGCGAGTCCGGCTTTATCCCCATCAAAACATAATATAATTTGATCAGTTAGACGGCGTAATTCACGACTATGATCTTCGGTCAAAGCGGTTCCCATCGTCGCGACTGATTCAACAAATCCCGCTTCAACTGCGGAAATAACATCTAAAAATCCTTCAAATAATAAGACTCGATTATGACGACGAATCGCTAACTTAGCATCATTTAAATGATAAATAAGCTTTCCTTTTTGGAAAATAGGTGATTCAGGTGAGTTCACGTATTTCCCTAAATGAGTATCCCCTTCTAAGAAAACACGACCACTAAATCCAACCACGTGTCCGATTTTATCAAAAATAGGGAACATAATACGGGATTTAAATCGATCATAATATTGTCCATTATGCTCATTAAGTAAACCTAATTTCATCGCCACATCTAACGAATATCGATTATTAGCTAACGTTTTAACTAAAGCGTCCGAATAAGATGGAGCTAACCCGATTCCAAACTTCGCAATCGTTTCATCACTCATCCCACGATTATGAAGATAATCTAATGCCACTTTTCCTTCTTTTGTGTGATTTAAATAATAGTGATAAAATCCTTTAGCAAACTCTAAAATATCAAATTCATTTTTAAACTTAGCGTCTTGAATCGATTCATCTGATGGTAGAACAATGTTCGTTTCAATCCCCGCACGCTTGGCTAATTTTAAGATAGCTTGTGGATATGAAATAGCTTCAAGTGAAGAGACGAACGAAACGACGTTTCCTCCTTCTCCACAACCAAAGCACTTATAGATTCCTTTATCTGGTGACACGACAAAAGAGGGGGTATTTTCCCCATGGAAAGGACATAAACCTTTATAATTCTTCCCAGCTTTACTCAATTGTACATAGTCACTAATGACATCAACGATATCACTTTTTTCTACGACTTCATCAAATAATTCTTGTGGAATTCGACCCTTTCCCATCGTGTTCACCCTCTCTCCTATAATGTCTTAATTTTAAAATTTTAAAGCAACTTTATGTAGAAATTAAAATTGAATTTTTGAAGTAATGTACTCAACTAATTCATCGATTGCTACACGTTCTTGTTCCATTGTATCACGATGACGAACTGTTACTTTTTTATCTTCTAATGAATCATAGTCGAATGTGACACAGAATGGTGTTCCAATTGCATCTTGACGACGATAACGTTTACCGATTGTTCCCGCTTCATCATAATCAACCATCATATGTTTAGATAATTCTGCAAACACTTCTAATGATTGTTCATTCAATTTCTTAACTAATGGTAAGACCGCCACTTTGTAAGGAGCTAAAGCTGGGTGAAATTTTAAAACTTCACGTGTTTCTCCATTTTCTAACGTTTCTTCTTCATAAGCATCAATTAAGAACGCTAATGTCACACGGTCTGCTCCTACTGATGGTTCAATACAGTATGGTACATATTTTTCATTTGTTGTTGGATCTTGATATTCGAAGTTTGCTCCTGATTCTTTCATATGTGCTTTTAAGTCGAAGTCAGTACGGTTGGCAACTCCCCATAACTCTCCCCAACCAAATGGGAAACGGTACTCGATATCTGATGTTCCGTTACTGTAGTGACTTAATTCTTCTGGTGAATGTTCACGTTGACGAATATGTTCTGGATTCATTCCTAAATTTACCAACCAATTCCAGCAATATTGTTTCCAGAACTCATACCATTGTCCATCTTCACCTGGTTTACAGAAGAATTCTAATTCCATTTGTTCGAATTCACGTGTACGGAATGTAAAGTTTCCTGGTGTAATTTCGTTACGGAATGATTTCCCGATTTGTCCAATTCCAAATGGAATTTTTTTACGGCTAGTACGTTGAACATTTTTGAAATTAACGAAGATTCCTTGTGCTGTTTCTGGACGTAAATAAACAGCTGATTTATCGTCTGAAACAACTCCCATGTGTGTTTTAAACATTAATTCAAATTGACGAATATCTGTAAAGTCATGAGCTCCACAGTCTGGACATGCAATATTGTGCTCACGAATATAAGCCATCATTTGCTCTTCTGTCCATCCATCAGCTACGATATCGTCTCCATGATCTTCGATTAATTTATCTGCACGGTGACGACTCTTACATGCTTTACAGTCCATTAAAGGATCACTAAATCCTCCAACGTGCCCTGATGCAACCCAAGTTTGAGGATTCATTAAGATGGCACTATCTAACCCCACATTATATGGTGACTCTTGGATAAATTTTTTCCACCAAGCTTTTTTCACGTTATTTTTTAATTCCACACCTAACGGCCCATAATCCCAAGTATTTGCTAATCCTCCATAAATTTCGCTTCCTTGGTAAACGAATCCTTGTGTTTTACACATATTTACGATTTTTTCCATTGTTACTTGACTCATTTTAACGCTCCTTCACTTAACAAAATTCTGGTCTCGTGAACATAGAGAAAATAAAAACTCCCATACCTATGCCACGAGCATAGGGACGAGAGTTATTCCCGCGGTTCCACCCTATTTGTAAAATCCTATGATTTTACCACTTTGTTAACTATGCTCAAAAGTTCCCTTCCTTAAGACCTTGAAATCTGGCTCCCACCTTCCCAGACTCGCTGCCATTCAAATGTTCAAAAGTACTACTCTTCGTCTTCACATAAATATTGCATTATACTACTACCATTATAGTATATCAATAGTTAAAAGACAATATACAAAAATACGAAAAACGACGGCAAAAAAACAATAATTACAACTAATAATCACACATTTATTAAAATTCATACATAAAGATAATTTATACAACATGACTCTTTCTACTTTCTATTATGCTTTTCAAATATAAAGTAGAAAAAGAAGAGCAAATTCGCTCTTCTTTAAATTTCTTTCATAAATTTCTTAGTCTGAAGATGTAAACCAGCATATGAATCATAATAGGCATCTAAAAATTGCTCAATTGGTTTCAACAATTCTTCTTCTAATTCAACCTCAGGTAAATGATTAATATCAACCTTATACAGTGCACGAACAATTGGAATAAGGGGAGCATCAATTAAAATAGGTTCTGCTGGGTGATAACACTTAGCACAAACTAATCCTCCTTGGCGTACACTCAGTGTTGCGATATGTTCTGTACTTCTACACACAGCACAGCAATCCATTACAGGTTCAATGCCAATAATAGGCATCATTTTAAGTTGAAAAATTATACTTAATAAATAAGCTGAATAACCTTGTTCAGCTGCATCTAAGAAATTTTTCAACATACGATAAACATACGAACTGTACTCAGATTCAGCCATCCCTTTTAAAATTAATTCAATCATAAAATAAAAATAAGCTATATTTTCATAATCTAACTTTACATTTAAATAATAATCAATAACGTCTCCACTATAAACATAATATAGATCGCTATTGGCATTTGTTGAGGGCTTTAAATTAAAACGTGCACAAGTCAATGGCTGGACGAGTGCACTTTTTTTTGTATTAACTTTATTGGCGTTTTGTACAAAAACGCCAATAACCCCCTGATTCTCCGTCAGAACTTTAACAATTTTATGGTGTTCTCCATAGTTAAAGCTCTTCAATATAATTCCTTCAACATCAATTGCCACGCTACTCCTCCTCTGTAACTTTAGCAGGCTTTACATTAGCAATCTCTTCTGAGAACTCAGTATTTATATTGTCTATCGCTAACTTATCTGATTCTTTCATTAACAAATAGTGATCAATTTTTCCTGTACGTTTAAAGACTTCCCATTCTAGACTATTCATGTATGATCCCTTCTTACTAGCTTCGCTATTATTTTTAGCCCCTATACATTAGTATGGCTAAGAAGAGAAAATCTATGATAATTCCAATTTAATTTTGTCTTAAAAAGTCGAATTAGTATTCTTTTTCACTATATCCAAAGTCATTTAGATATAATTTTTTATTACGCCAATCTTTTTGAACTTTTACCCATAATTCTAAGTAGATTTTTGTTCCTAATAATTTAACGATATCTTTACGAGCTAATGTCCCGATGTCTTTTAACATCTTTCCACCTTTACCAATTAGGATTCCTTTTTGAGATGGACGCTCTACAACAATCGTTGCCATCACATCAATGACATTTTTCCCATCTACTTTTTCAATTTTATCAATAACAACAGCTACTGAATGTGGCACTTCTTCATGTGTTAAATGCAATACTTTCTCACGAATTAATTCTGAAATAATGAAACGTTCTGGATGATCCGTAATATGATCTGATGGGTAGAATTGTGGTCCTTCTGGCAACTCTTCTTTGATAACAGAAAGTAAAGTATCGATATTTTCTCCTGTCATCGCTGAAATTGGAATAATACCCGCAAAGTCATGCTGATCACGGAAAGTCGCAATCACTGTTAATAATTCTTCTTTTGTAATTAAATCAATTTTATTGATAACTAAAAAAACTGGTTGCTTAACTGATTTTAAATGCTCTAAAATGAATTGATCTCCGCGACCTAACTTTTCAGTTGCATTTACCATAAACATAACTGCATCTACTTCATTTAATGTTCCAATCGCTAAATCAGTCATAAACTTCCCTAACTCATGCTTCGGTTTATGAATTCCTGGTGTATCGATAAAAATCGTTTGCGAATCGTTATCTGTAATAACTCCTTGAATTTTATTTCGTGTCGTTTGTGGTTTATCACTCATAATGGCGATTTTTTTCCCTAAAACTTTGTTTAAGAATGTTGATTTCCCAACATTAGGACGCCCTATGATAGAAACAAATCCTGATTTAAATGTTGCATTAGTCATTATAGATCCTCCGATGTGAATGAATATGGTAATAATTGTGCGACTGTGTATGTTTTGATTTCGTCTTTGTTACTTAATAAAATCACTTGTGCATCTTGTGGCATTAACTCACTAATCACTTGACGACAAGCCCCACAAGGTGAAATTGGACGATCTGTATTAGCAACAACAGCAATCGCTTCAATATCGTCACGACGATAACCTTTTGTAAAAGCTGTAAATAAAGCAGAACGCTCTGCACAATTTGTTAATCCATATGAAGCATTTTCAATGTTTGCTCCATTAATAATACTTCCATCTTTTAATTTTAAGGCTGCCCCTACTGAGAATTTAGAATAAGGTGCATAAGCATTTTTATAAGCTTCCTTTGCTGCTGCGATTAAGTCTGCGTACATTTCTTTCATAAACTCTTCACCTACTATTTAAATATATATGGAAGAAAAATAATTCCTCCAATAATTGTCGCAAAAATAGCTGCGACAAGAACCGCTCCTGCGGCAATATCCTTTGCAATTTTAGCATAAAGATGATATTCAACTGTCACTAAATCAACCGTTCTTTCAATAGCAGTATTCACCATTTCTAAACAGATGACTTGTGTACTAACGAGTAGAATAATTAGAAACTCTACTTTACTAATACCAAAATAAAGGCCACCTAAAATAGCAGCCAAAGCTGCTATATAGTGGACCTTTATATTACGCCCTATTACAAACGATGTCAAGATACCACAAAAAGCATGTTGAAAAGATTTTATTAATGCTTTAACGGAATGTTCCTCTTTAACGTCGAATTCCGAGCGCATTTAAGACATCCTCCTGTTTACCAAACATGATTTTCTCTTCTTCTGGCTCTATATGATCATAACCTAACAAATGAAGGCATCCATGAACAGCAAGGAAACTTAACTCACGTTCAAATGAATGTCCATAACGCTCAGCTTGCTCACGTGTTCTTGGTAAAGAAATAAAAACATCTCCAAGCATTCGAGGCATTGGAATTCCTTGAATTTTAATTTCTCCCGGCATTTCATCTTCAATAGCAAACGTAATAACATCTGTTACGGCATCTTTTTGACGGTAGTTCGCATTAATCTCACGAATTTGCTCATTATCAACGAAGATAAAACTGCACTCTAACATCTCATTTGTCAAATTTTCTTGTTTAATCGTTTCATTAACTACTGTTGTAATCATTGCTTCATAAGTCTCAACCGACTCACTCGTTTGATTATAAAATTGGATATCTACTCCCATATCTGTTACTCCTTTTTACTCACCAGTCTTTTCATAGCTTTCAATAATTTTTTGAACAAGCGTATGACGAACAACGTCAACTGTTTCGAATTGAACAAATTCAATTCCTTTTACATCTGATAAAATTTCTTTTGCATGTTTTAAACCTGATTTTACTGGTTTAGGTAAGTCAATCTGAGTCTCATCACCTGTGACTACCATCTTAGAATTAAATCCTAAACGCGTTAAGAACATTTTCATTTGCTGTTTCGTTGTATTTTGTGCTTCATCTAAAATGATATACGCATCTTCAAGGGTACGACCACGCATATAAGCAAGTGGCGCAATCTCAATAATTCCACGTTCAATCATTTTTTCTGTTTGTTCCAGACCTAGTACATCATATAATGCATCATATAGCGGACGTAAATATGGGTCAACCTTTTCTTTTAAATCTCCTGGTAAAAATCCAAGGTTTTCTCCCGCTTCAACGACTGGACGCGTTAAGATGATTTTACGAACAATATTCTTTTTAAGTAACGCAACACCAATCACAACCGCTAAATAAGTTTTTCCGGTCCCGGCTGGTCCAATTCCAAAAACAAGGTCATTGTCTTGAATTTTACGATAATATTCTTTTTGATTGAATGTTTTAGCATAGATGGTTTTTCCTTGAATCGTTTTGATAATTTTATAACGCTCATCAAAGAGTGATTCTAATTCACCTAAACGATGCTGTTCATTCATTTTTATTGCATATAACACATCACGTTCTGTAATTTCTTTTCCTTTACGATGTAACTCCACAAGTGCTAATAACACTTGACGAATAATTTCGGCTTTTTTCTCATCACCGAATAAATACAACTGATCGCCTCGTAATGAAATTTCGACATTGTAGTAATCTTCAAAGATTTTTAAATGTTTATCATGATGTCCAACAACTGAGATTGTCTCATCAATAGTTTCAAACACTGCAGGTATTTTAATAGGGTCTTTACTCATAATTCAGCTCCTCTAATATGCAATATTTTCGTATATTGTCAGATGACACTTATAAATAAATTGTGTCTCTGTCTCTTCTTCTGATATTATCTCCAAATTCTTAATGATAAACTCCCCATCTGTCTCTTGTTTAAATTTATTTTTAACAAGTGTCAGAAGATTTGCCTTTAATTCTTCAGAAGTATTTACTCTCATTATATCACGTTTTTCATAATATTGTCTTTTTTCTAAATAAAGGGGAGATTCTTCCATAAAAAAGAATGGATTGTACTCTTTTGTCACTTCTTCATACTTCTCATAAGCAATCTCTTGTGAAAGAAAGTTAAACTCCATTCCACCCAGATAGAGAACATAAGTAGTTTGTTTGTTAGCTGTAAAACCTTCTTGTACATCAACTTTTTCCGCCGTCACATTAACTTCATACCAGGTATCTGCCCAAACTTCTCCTTTAGCGGTATCTTCAATAGGTATAATTTCAGTTGTATACGGTTGCTCGACATAGCAAGTAACTAATGGATCTCCTTCTTTAACGAGCTGGTTTTGTTCAACTAACACCCGGCAACTTGAAACTTTATAATTTTTAATGATCCCTGAACGCTTCGCATATAGCGTGTCGGAATAAGTGTCTAAATCATCACGCTCATCTACTGGTGTATTATAAACATCGAAAACGATATCTGTTCCTTTGCGATAAATATTTATCCAAACATATTCATTATAATACGCTTCAAGTTCAGTTTTTATATCTTCAACCTCACTTTTTAAAAAGTGAAATGGTCCAACCTGATTAAAATGAGGCTCAAGTAATGCCTCTAACTCTTGTTGTTCTTGAGTATTTAAATTCCCATTAATTCGATAACCAATTGTATGTTTATTCATCAAAATCATTAATACACACGTTAAAGCGACAATGGGAACAATAATTTTCAAGATGGCAGGATAAATCGATAACTCTGTCACAATCGGATAACGAGTTTCAAGCTGTTTGGCTACATCCTTTCGAATTGTAACCAAATAGCCATCTTCATGTTTTTTCACCCCATAAATCATTATATTTTGACGCCTGAGCTGGGTGACTTCTGTCATAGAAGGCACTATAATTTGTACTTTTGTTATAAAGATACTTAACCATTTATTATTCATCCATATCACCGACTATTTCTATTTTTTTTATCCCATCACTTTCAATTCGAATGACTAAATCACCATACTCTTTAATACGTAAGTTCACCCCAAAAATCACATAGCGGTTATCTGGGGTCTTCAAAATACAAGATTCCTCTGTAAAATTCTCTACCGTACAACGATCATTGACAATGACGCTTTTATTCTGTATGAGTTGAATAAGAGGATAACTCAAGGCTTGCTTAAAGATTAATGATTCAACCTTATTAATCATTTCCATTCTATCACCATCGTTTTTGTCTTAACTCTTCTTATACTCATAAGATTGTATGAGATGACACCTTGGAATATGAACATTTACTTAAAAATGCTTTTGATAAACTACATGAAGCCGCCATTTTTACTCTAAATTTAGATACACTACCAATATATTACTGATTTAATTAGAATAAAAAAATCGATTCTCTAAAGAGAATCGATTTTTTTATTCTATATCTTCAACCACAAATTTAAAGACTTCAGCATCAACCATATTTGTTCCAACTGAGTTTAAATCAACAGGTTTAAGTATTGTATTTAATTTAGTTATCCCATCAATTGTTAAAATTGAAACCTCTTGTTTTGGTAAAACCTTGATACAATCAACAAATTGATGTGGATTTGATTTAATGGTTTTAATTCCTAAACATCCCTTTTTGTTACGCGTTGATAACGCAATGTCTTTTACTTTTAATTTTTTAATATTTCCACGTTGCGTTAACAGCAAAATTTCATCATTAACAGAGGCTAAAACAACTTTAATTAATTGATCATCTGCTCCTAATTGAATCCCTTTGACTCCCATCGCCTTTAATCCAGTTGGGGTAATTTCATCATCACTAAACTTTAACAAATATCCATTTTTTGTTACCATAATGACATCGTTCATAAACGTACAACGAATGACTGAAATTAATTCATCATCTTCTTTAACCGACATGGCTACCATGGCACGGTTATAACGTGTCACCTCAAAATCACTTAATCGAGTTTTCTTAACCATTCCGCTTGCAGTCGTAAAGAAGAAGTACTCTTCCGTTTTGAAATTAGAAACCGCATGTACCGCAATAATTTTTTCTTCTGAATCCATCGTCACTAAGTTTGAAACGTGTTGACCAATATCTTTCCACTTAAACTCAGGCAACTTAAAGACTGGTAAATAAATAAAGCTTCCTCGATTTGTAAACATGACAAGTGTTTGAAGCGTATCTAACTGAAGTTTAGCAACTAATTCGTCGCCTTCTTTCATCGTTGACGTATCTGATTTTGTAGCATTGTAAGAACGTAGACTTGTACGTTTAACATAGCCATCTTTTGTGATTGCAACCATGACATCTTCCTTAACAACCATATCTGTTTCATCAATTTTGATTTCTTGGATATGTTTTTGAATGACACTACGGCGAGGTGTTTCAAATTGCTTTTTAACTTGTTTCAACTCATCTTGAATCACTTTTAACAGTTTAGTTTCACTACTTAAAATAGCTGTTAATTCTTGAATAGTTTTTGTTAATTCTTCATTCTCTTTTTCAAGAGCTGTGACGTCTGTATTAGTTAAGCGATATAACTGTAACATCACGATAGCTTCTGCTTGACGCTCACTGAATCCAAAGGCTTGAATTAAATTTTTCTTCGCATCTGCTTTGTCTTTTGAATGACGAATAATTTGAACGACTTCATCTAAAACAGACACCATTTTAATTAACCCTTCAACAATGTGTTGACGTTCACGAGCACGTTTTAAATCGAAGTTTGAGCGGTTAGTTACCACTTCTTTTTGATGTTGAATATACGCATCGATTAAATCCATTAATCCCATTAAGACTGGACGCTTATTATGAATTGCAACCATGTTAATGTTATAAGAGATTTGTAAATCAGTATTTTTAAATAAGTAATTTAAGACGATTTCTGATTTAACATCTTTTTTAAGTTCAATGACGATTCGTAATCCATTGCGGTCCGTTTCGTCACGTACTTCCATGATTCCTTCAACTTTTTTATCAATACGAAGATCATCAATTTTCTTCACTAAATTTGCTTTATTCACTTCATAAGGAATTTCAGTGACAACGATTTGTTCACGTCCTCCACGAACTGGTTCAATCTCAGCTTTGGAACGAATGACAATACGACCTTTTCCAGTTGTATAGGCTTTTTTTATTTCTTGTTCCCCTTGAATAATAGCACCTGTTGGGAAATCTGGACCTTGAACAAACGTTAAGATATCATCTAATGCACATTGTTTATGATTCATTCGATAAATAACGGCGTCAATAATCTCACCTAAGTTATGGGGGGGGATATCAGTTGCATAACCGGCTGAAATCCCTGTTGCCCCATTTACTAATAAGTTTGGGAAAAAGGCTGGTAATACTGTTGGTTCTGTCATCGAATCATCAAAGTTTGGAACAAAATCAACTAAGTTTTTATCGATATCTTTTAATAACAATCCTGAAATAGCTGATAAACGAGCTTCCGTATAACGCATCGCGGCTGCTGGATCGCCATCAATACTACCATTATTCCCATGCATTTGAACTAATGGTTCACGAAGCTTCCAATCTTGTGATAAACGCACCATAGCATCATAAACGGAAGAATCTCCATGAGGATGATAGTTACCAATCACGTTACCGACTGTTTTAGCCGATTTACGGAATGGTTTTTCATAAGTATTTCCGTCTTTATACATCGCATATAAAATACGTCGTTGTACAGGCTTCAATCCATCTCGCACATCTGGTAATGCACGATCTTGAATAATATATTTCGAGTAACGTCCAAAACGATCACCCATAATATCCTCTAAACGCATGACCTGCACACGTTCTTGGGTAGCTTTATTCATAAATTACACCCTTTCTATGTCATAATCATCTTCCATGGTAAAGTCGACATTTTGCTCAATCCATTCTCGACGAGGCTCAACTTTATCTCCCATGAGTGTTGTCACTCGATGATCTGCGTCCGCAGCATCTTCGATGGTTACTTGAATTAAAGTTCGTGTTTCAGGATTCATAGTTGTATCCCATAACTGATCGGCATTCATCTCACCAAGACCTTTGTAACGTTGAAGGGTATAACCTTTTCCAACTTTTGCAATAACATCATTTAACTCTTCATCTGTCCAAGCATATTCAATGACTTGTTTTTTACCTTGACCTTTTGAAACTTTATAAAGTGGTGGTAAAGCAATATAAACCTTTCCTGCTTCTACTAATTCTTTCATGTAACGGAAGAAGAATGTTAAAAGCAACACTTGAATATGCGCACCATCAGTATCGGCGTCGGTCATGATAATAATTTTATCGTAATTAACATCGCTTAATTCAAAGTTCGCCCCTACTCCGGCACCAATAGTATAAATCATCGTATTGATTTCTTCATTTTTAAAGATGTCTTCCATTTTTGCTTTTTCGGTATTAATAACTTTACCACGCAATGGAAGAATCGCTTGAAAGGCACGGTTTCGACCTAGTTTAGCTGAACCGCCCGCCGAATCCCCCTCGACTAAGAATAACTCATTCTTTTGTGGATTCTTTGTTTGTGCTGGCGTTAGCTTCCCAGATAAATTAGTTTCTTTTTTCTTTTTTGTTTTCCCGCTACGGGCATCTTCACGTGCTTTACGAGCCGCTTCTCGAACTTGAGCCGCTTTCACTGCCTTCTTAATTAACTGTGTCGCAACTGCTCCATTTTCATTAAAGAAGAATGTTAACTTTTCGGCAATAACGTTATCTACAGCTGAACGTGCTTCTGGTGTTCCAAGCTTTGCTTTCGTTTGTCCTTCAAACTGTAATAAACGCTCTGGAATACGAACAGAAACAATTGCTGCTAATCCCTCTCGAATATCAGCACCTTCTAAGTTTTTATCTTTTTCTTTTAAAAGTCCGTTACGACGGGCATAATCATTAAAAATACGGGTTAAGACAGCTTTTGCACCTGTTTCATGTGTTCCACCATCTTTTGTACGGACATTATTAACGAATGATAAAATATTTTCTGAATAGCTTCCCGAGTATTGGAAGGCAAAATCAACTTCAATATCTTGGCTCTCACCTTCAAAATAGACGACTTCATGTAACGTATCTTTACCTTCATTTAAAAAGCTAACAAACGATTTAATTCCGTCCTCATAGTAGAACGTTTCTTCTTTATCATTTCTTAAATCAACTAATTCAATTTTTAATCCTTTTAGTAAAAACGCTGATTCTCGTAATCGTTCACTTAAAATATCAAAAGAATAAACTGTTGTTGAAAAAATTTCTGGATCTGGCTTGAAAGTCACTAATGTTCCTGTTTCTTTTGTTTTACCCATCACTTCAAGTCCCGTAACCGGATGTCCACCCTTTTCAAAGCGTTGACGGAAAATAGATCCATCGCGTTTAATTGTTACCTCTAACCATTCCGATAAGGCATTGACTACACTGGCCCCTACACCATGTAATCCACCTGATGTTTTATAACCACCCGTTCCAAACTTTCCACCCGCGTGTAAAACTGTATAAATAACTTCAGGAGTTGGCTTTCCCGATTTATGCATTCCGGTAGGAACTCCACGTCCACAGTCTTGGACACTAATACTATTATTTTCATGAATTGTTACTTTTATATAATTACCGTAACCGGCTAAAACTTCATCAATAGCATTATCAACAATTTCATAAACGAGATGATGTAATCCACGGCTATCTGTAGAACCGATGTACATCCCAGGTCTTTTTCGTACCGCTTCTAATCCTTCAAGTACCTGTATCGAATCTTCGTTATAATTTAAGTGCGTCGACATGATGACACTCCTTTCTCTTTCCATTATCTCATTTTAAAAGATTTTACCTCAGAATAAAAGAGATTATTTGCACAAATTCATCGAACTTTTGTTTTATTTCTATACAAAATAAAAGTATTATACATTAATTAGAATACGAATAACAGTGTGAAATATGTCGAAAAAGAAGTTTTTTATATTTTTTTTGTAATTTTGACTAATATTATTAGACTCTATGCTATAATATTTCTACAAAAAAGGAGGATTTAAATGAACAATATAATTTTAATGATTGTCGCTTATTTATTAGGCTCATTCCCCTCAGCACTTGTGATTGGGAAGACTTTTTATCAAAAAGATATTCGTAACTACGGCTCTGGAAATCTAGGAAGCACGAATGCGTTCCGTGTTCTAGGAAAAAAAGGAGGGGCCGTTGTTTTTATTCTAGATATTTTAAAAGGGGGATTGGCTCTATTAATTGCTACTTATGGGGGAGCAACGATTTCACCATTAATTATTGCTGTATTTGCTTTAATCGGTCACATCTATCCCATTTTCGCTAATTTTAAAGGGGGAAAAGCTGTAGCTACAAGCGCTGGAATTATATTATTTTACTCACCCGTTCTATTTGCGATACTATTCATTATTTTCGTTATTACATTAAAAATTTGGAAGATGGTTTCACTATCATCAACGATTATTTCCATCGCTGCTGTCTTCATCGTTTGGTTCGGAAATTATGATTTAACGGCACAAATTATGTTTTCAATCTTCGCAGCTCTTATTATTATTAAACATATTCCAAATTATAAGCGTATCTTAAACGGGACAGAGAACAAAGTTTCATTCTTATAAACACGTCATTGGGGGAAACATAATATGAAAACGAGTAATTGTTCAACACACACAACATCTAATGAGGCACAAATCCTATATGCACGCATTACTAAAGTCAAAGCTGAATTACATGAATTAGTTAAAAATCTTGGAATGGTTCATGAATTAACTGTAGCCAAAAGCCAAGAACTTGATGTTGTTGTTAATGAATATATGACACATAAAAACCAATTATAAGAAAAAAATGGCCATTTAGGCTATTTTTTTATGTTCTATATCCATTTGTTCTACATACAAACAGAAATGTTTTCTACATCTACTATGGTAAATTAAATATTTAATAGTTATGCCATGGGTTACCTGCTATGCGAAGCATATTTCCTCTGCTGGTAGAGTCTTAAAAGTTTTAAGATGCAAAAGGCTTATGTGACTTATATATTTCCTAAATTTTTTAGTAAAAGAAAAGCATTAAATGATTAAGGATCATCTAATGCTTTTAGTTTTACTTCATATTTTGATTAATTTGTTTCATTACTTGGTTAATTTGTTTTTGAGAAGGTGTACGCCCCATTTGCATCATCATTGTACGTACGACTTCTTCATTAATAGGTGGGTTTTTTTGTAAATATTTCTTTAATTGACGTTGTGCGACGAAAAATCCAACAACAGCTCCTACTAATAATGCGATAATAATCCATAACCAAAATACCCAACTTGTAAACATATGTATTTCCTCCAAACGTTTTTACTATTCAATAGACCACTATTATACTCAATTTATACTAGATTATGGTCAATATGTCAAGTAAATATAGGATAAAGAAACCATCCTTACTAACCTATTGATAGCGTTTTTAAAAGAAGGTGCCAAAGGGTTGAGAAAAGAATGAGGAAAATTCCGATAAGTTCACTATTTATGATTCCCATCATTCTCATATGAATTAAACTTCCTAATTCATAAGCAAGCAATCCTAATAAACCAATCACAAATAGATTAGAACAAATCGTATATTTCACTTGATAAAAACTCAAATAGCTTAGCGTAATAATCGTCATCACAAAGCTTAAAACCCCCACCATGCCCTCATTACAATAAGTAGCTCTTAATAAATATAACCAATGAACAGCCATTCGTTGTTTTGGGATGAATTCACTAATAAGTATTAGATACTCGTTCTAAAGTAAAACGACAAAAAAATCTCGGTAGTAGCAAATAATTCCTCCTAATAAGGTAATGAATCCTATCATGATAATCTCTACCTCTTCACTGATAATTGGCATTCCTAGCATGGTTTTAAGGCTAATTTGATAAGCTAACGAAATAGTGGCAACATATAAACCTAAAAAGCTAATCATTAAAAAAGTGTGATGATTATTAAGTCACTAACTTTCCTTTTAGAGTGTTCACATATATCAATAAATACTGACTAAACATCCGTGGTAAATGAATAATTTTATCAATTTTTTTATATTCAGACAAATAGATCAGTAGTAAACTAAAGATTTTTAATATCAAACAAAAAAATAATCCCGCAAGCCAATCGAAATCTCTACTTAGATTTGATACTTCATAATATCCATCCACCTTTAAAAAATGTAAGTTTTTGAAATAAAAAAAGGTTGCTCCCCTATGAGGAAACAACCTTTTAATGATTCATTACATTCCTTTGTATAAAGAAACAACATTTTCAACTGTGAATCCGTATGCTTCAATGACTTGATTTGCTGGCGCAGATGCTCCGAAGCGATCAATTCCTAAAACAACGCCATCGAATCCAACATATTTATGCCATCCGTATGTTGCTCCCATTTCAATTGACATACGTTTTGTCACTGATTTTGGAAGAACTGATTCACGGTATTCTTTAGATTGTTTTTCGAATAAATCCATTGAAGGCATGCTTACAACACGAACATTGATTCCTTCATTAGCTAAAGCTTCTTGTGCTGCTACAGCTAAGTTGACTTCTGAACCTGTTGCAATTAAGATTCCATCCATCTTACCTTGTGCTTCACTTACAACATAAGCCCCTTTACTTACCCCTTCGTATGAAGTGTTAGCCATTGTTGTTAAGTTTTGACGAGTTAAGATTAATGCTGTTGGAGTTGATTTTGATTCCACTGCTAAACGCCAAGCCGCTGCTGTTTCATTTGCATCAGCTGGACGAATCACTGAGAAGTTTGGAATCGTACGTAACATGGCTAATTGTTCGATTGGTTCATGAGTTGGACCATCTTCTCCAACAGCAATTGAGTCGTGTGTTAAAACATAAGTCACTGGTAATCCCATTAACGCTGCCATACGCATCGCTGGTTTTAGGTAATCACAGAATACGAAGAATGTTCCTCCGAATACGCGTACCCCACCGTGTAACATCATACCATTTAACATCGAAGCCATCGCAAATTCACGAACTCCAAAGTAAATATTACGTCCTTCTGGTGTTACTTTTGAAAAGTCCCCACCATTTTTAATGTTTGTTTTATTTGAGTGCGAAAGGTCAGCTGATCCTCCTAAGAAGTAAGGAATCGCATTTGCAATCGCATTAATTGCTTCATTATTTGTATCACGTGTTGCTTGTGAATGTCCGATTTCATATGAAGGCATAACATCTGCTAAATCAATGATTAATTCATTGTTCATTGCTTTTGTTAATTCTTCAGCTAATTCTGGGTATTCTTTTGAATAACGTGCGAATAATTCATCCCATGCTTTGTTAGCTTCTTCTCCACGAGCTTTGATTGTATTTTCAAAATGAGAATAAACTTCTGTTGGTACGGTGAAAGGCTCATGATCCCATCCATATTGTGCTTTTGCATAAGCACTATCTTCTTCACCTAACGGTGCACCGTGAACAGCATTCGTTCCTTGTAATTTTGAACCATATCCAATGACTGTTTTAATTTCAATAATTGATGGTTTATCTGTTGTTTGTTTTGCACATTCAATAGCTGCATTGATAGCGTCAATATCAGTTCCATCTTCAACACGTTGAACGTGCCAACCATAAGATTCATAACGTTTTAATACATCTTCAGTAAAGCTTTGTGTTAAGTCTCCATCTAAGCAGATATCATTTGAATCGTATAAAACAACGACTTTTCCTAACCCTAAGTGACCTGCAAGTGATGAGGCTTCACTCGTTACACCTTCCATTAAGTCTCCATCACCACAAATAACGAAATTGTAATGATCAACTAATGGATACCCTTCTTTATTGTAACGACTAGCTAAGAATTTTTCTGCTAGAGCCATTCCAATTGCCATTGGAATCCCTTGACCTAATGGTCCACTTGTTGCATCAACACCATCTGTATGTCCAAACTCTGGATGTCCTGGAGTTTTAGAATCCCATTGACGGAATTGTTTAATATCATCCATGCTTACATTATATCCTGATAAATGTAATAATGAATAAAGTAACATTGAACCATGTCCAGCTGCTAACACAAAACGGTCACGATTGAACCAATTACTATTGCTTGGGTTAGCATTCATATGTTTTGTAAATAAAGTATATGCCATCGGAGCTGCCCCTAATACAACACCTGGATGACCTGAATTCGCCTTATTAATTGCATCGATTCCTAATGTACGAATTGTATTAATTGATTGTAATGAGATGTTATTTTCCACGTTATTGACCTCCTTTTATACCATCTATATCATACCCTTTTGTCGAAAAATTTACAATATTTTCGAAAAAAAAGTTATTTTCTTTCATTTTGTTATAAAAATCAAGGTCAGCAACATATTAAAGATTCAGACAAAAATGAAGTTTTCCTACATGATTATTTTAAAAATCACCACATTTCCCTTCATGATAAACTTGTATTTCCATTTGTTTATATAATAGGGATTACGTGAAGGAGTTGGATATGCTATAATGATTTAGTACTTTTGGTAGGGAGGTAATGATTATGCCACGTAAAATTTTAGATACTTGTATCGCTTGCGGTTCATGTGCAGCTGAATGTCCAGTAGAATGTATCTCTGAGGGAGATATCTATGTTGTTGATGCAGATGTATGTATCGACTGCTGCGCTTGCGAAGCTGTTTGTCCAACAGACTCAATCGTAGAAGCTTAATCATTAAAATAAAAAAGACCTTTTTCATTTCAAAAAGGTCTTTTTTATTTTAATGAATCTCTTCTGTATGACGCTTCGCTTGAATTTGTTTTAATTTTTCAGGCGTTACATCTTCACCATTTGGATCGATCACACGAACGTTTTCGATTGTATTTTTCATACTTTCTCTAAAAGTCACTAAATATTCTTCACGTAATGCTTGTTGTTCTTTTAATTCTTCATCCGTGATTGTTCCAAGTTTCTTCTTTTTTGCAAGTTCATTTAGACGATTCAATTTTTCTGCTGTTAACATGTCGTCACCTCCGTTAATCCTACCCTCATTAATATACCAAATTTCACTTCACTTGATAAGCAATAACTTCTAAAAAAGGAATAATCATTTGCGGCTTAAAGCTTTCAATTAAAGTTGTAAAGTCAACAAAACAAAGTCCTAATAGAGCTAAACCAAAACAATAAACTCCTAATAAACAACGGTATTCATAAATAAATAAACAAATTTTATTAAACATCTCAATCCCTCTTTTTAAAACAAATGTTCGATTTATGCTTTTTATTATATTAGAACACTCGTTCGTTGTCAACACAAAAAGAACAAACGTTTGCCTTATTCTACATTTACTGATATAATAAACTTATTAAATGGAAGGAGGTCAGAGAACATGAAACCTATTACTAAACGTCAACAAGCGATCCTTGATTTTATTAAAGAAGAAGTTGATAAACGAGGGTATCCACCCAGTGTCCGTGAAATTGGATTAGCTGTTGGATTATCATCTACTGCATCCGTTCATAATCAATTAAATCAACTTGAAAAAAAGGGACTTATTCGTAAAGATAAGTCAACAACACGTGGAATTGTAATCTTATCACCAGACTCAAAACAAGAAGAGCCAAAACAAGCATCAAATGTTATTGAATTAAAATCGGTTATTAATGTTCCGGTCATCGGTAAAGTAACAGCAGGGACACCAATTGAAGCAATTGAGAATCCTGATGATTTCTTTCCCCTTCCGACACATTTAATCCCATCAAACCAACAAGTCTTTATGTTAAATGTTCGTGGTGATTCTATGATCAATGCTGGAATTCATGATGGCGATCAAATTATTGTTCAACAACAACAAGATGCACTAAACGGTGAAATTGTTGTTGCCATGCTAGAGGATGATCACGAAGTAACAGTTAAACGATTCTTTAAAGAATCAGACTATATTCGTTTACAACCAGAAAACGATTTATTAGAACCTATCATTGCAAAAAATGTAATCATTGTTGGGAAAGTCATTGGACTATTTAGAACAATGCACTAACAAAAAACACCTTACTGAAAAGTCAGTAAGGTGTTTTTTGTT